>CAYGPH010000001.1:0-30449 GCA_964351815.1 uncultured Verrucomicrobiales bacterium
CTATCTGGCATGCTCTATCGTTTGGCTTAAATTAAAATGAGGACACGCCCTAGTAATATGCTTTAATTTAGTCGCGGTCGCGCCTGTTTCTATTTCTATGTTGATCATGTCTTGCTGTGTCTTGATCTCGGCGTGCTAGTTCATCATGGCGATCACGTCTGGCAGCATCTTTATTTCCTTTTAAATCATATGATCTTTTCTCTGACCGTTGGATAGTATCGGCACGTTGTTTACGTTTTATTTCAATAATTCTTTTAGATATTTTTTGTTTAAGTTCTATATCTTGGCTTTCATTGGCAACACCAGAACTTGTTTTTAATAAATCTTCTAAAGTATTAATGGCTCTTTGGTGATCTCCCCTTAAAGTATGAATATTAGAGACAACAAAGTAAGATCTTTCGATTAAATCAGTTTTATTTGATTTCCGGGCAATCGTTCTTGCTTTGCGTGCGTATTCTAATTGTTTGTCTAGTTTTAGTTTATCATTGTTTGCTAAACACAATAATGCCTGTATTTGAAATTTGTAATCATTTAATTTTTTTGCAATATCATAGGCATCGTAAGCTTTTGTTCTAGATTTTTCTAATTCAGACAATTTAATTAAAATTTGACATACTAAAGGTTGATGATTCTGCGTTTTTGCGAGTTCCAAAGCTTTTTTTAAATAGGATATTTTTTTATAAGGAACTGAATGATGATAGGCTAATTCCATCAGAACTTTTATTTCTTTTAAATGATAATGTTTTCTTTGCGCGGCTTCTAAAGCATGTTCTAAATTTTCAATGGGATGTATTCTTCTCCGAGCAAGAGAAATAAGCCTGTCAATAAAAGCTTTATCACTCATCCTAAAAGATTCACTTTTTAAAATATCTTCTTGGGACAAATCTCTGGAAGTTTCCACATGTATTTTTAATAACAACTCTGGATTTCCAGATAGACGGGCTAAGCCCATAGCATGGTAAAGAAAGTCATTTTTAGTTTCATCGCTTTCTTTCAATAAATTACCTAACTTAAATCTGTCATAGTAAAATTTAGCTAAATGAAAAGCTAAGCGACTTTGAATGTTATCCGCAGTTTGAAAATAGCTTTGTACTTGATTAGTCAACAAAATTATTTTTTGATTTTCACCTTTTTGGTTATAAAGTCTTAACAACAAGTTAGACGATTTCAACATCATTAAAAGCTGTGTTTCGGTTACCTCAGAAATAGTTATGCTTTTTTCTAAATAAAAAATAGATTTATCTTTTTGATTTAATTTTTGATTTATATTTCCTAATTGATAATAAGCTTCATTTACGGAAGTGTCCGATGAATCAGGAACATCCTCAATAAATCTCTTTAATAAAGTTAAAGCGTAATTTTTATCACTTTCTTCATCTGTGTGCCGTAAATATGCTGCAATTCCCAGAATATGCTGAATTGCAATTTTTGCGGGATCAACCTGCGTAATAGAATTAACTTCATGATGATTAAGATACTGCTGAATATGTATTTTTGTGAATTCATGCTGTTGGGTTATCTCGTCGTTATATTCCTGACAAGCGTTTAAGGTGAAGATTATCGATAGTGTTAATACAGAAAGTTTTTTCATTAAATATCTTTAAACATTAGGTTAGCAATTAATATAAGTACAAGTTTTATAAGTTCAAGGCAGAATTATGTTGTTTTATAAAAAAAAACTATTAATTTAATAAAAATTAATTTTATCCATTGCTAATATTAGTGGCCTTGAATCGCATACCGTTATGATCACAATGTTAGGCAACAAAATAATTTGTATTTAAAGCCAATAACCTAGGGTTGTGTTTTTTTAAAGCTATAGCATTAAACGCAGTGTATAGTTTGATCCCTAAAAAGGCCCCCCTATATTTTATCTAATTTTTTGCTTATCATTATCAAATTAAAAATAAATATAAATATTATGCGGCGACAACGAAAGGCAAAAATTTTAGCTACCTTAGGGCCAGCATCATCTGATTATCAAACCATAAGAACTCTTTTTGAATCTGGGGTTGATACTTTTCGTTTAAATTTTTCCCATGGTAGCCATGCTGATCATTTAGCAAGAATTCAAATTATTCGAAAGATAGAACAAGATCTTAGAAGGCCCATTGGAATTTTACAGGATCTTCAAGGACCAAAACTTAGGGTAGGTGCGTTTGAAAATGGTGGTGTGAATATTAAGCCCGGCCAACTTCTAAAGCTTGATATGGACCCAACACTAGGTACTAACAAACGGGTATGTTTACCCCATTTAGAAATTTTTGCAGCGATACAGCCTGGTAGTCATTTATTAGTGGATGATGGTAAAATTCGCCTTAAGGTTATAGAATCCAACAAAAATAGTGCCGTTACAGAAGTTGTTGTTGGCGAATACATATCAAATCATAAGGGTGTTAATTTGCCCGATGCCATTTTACCAATTAAAGCACTAACTGAAAAAGATATTAGTGATTTGCATTTTGGCCTTGAACATAATGTTGATTGGGTAGCCTTATCGTTTGTGCAGCATGCGGCAGATATCGTGCATGCAAAAGAACTTATTAAGGATAAAGCAAAAATTATTTCAAAAATTGAAAAGCCCCAGGCTATAGATGATTTAGATCAAATTATAGAATTATCGGATGCAATAATGGTTGCTAGGGGAGACCTAGGGGTAGAAATGCCTGCTGAAAAAGTTCCTATGCTGCAAAGGTTAATTATTAACAAATGCAGGTTAAAAGGACGGCCGGTGGTTGTTGCAACACAAATGCTGGAATCTATGATTCATACGCCAACACCTACGCGTGCAGAGGCATCAGACGTTGCTACTGCCATATATGAAGGTGCAGATGCGGTTATGTTATCCGCTGAATCAGCGGCAGGAAAATATCCTATTGAAGCCGTATCCATGATGAACCGTATTATACAATCTACTGAAAACGATCCCCAGTGTACCATTATGATAGACAGTGGTTATGTTCCCCCTTTGGCAACGGTTTCTTCTACAGTAACCGTTGCTGCACGATCAGCAGCTAACATTTTAAATGTGCCAGTTATTGTAACCTTTACGGAAACAGGCTCTACAACATATAAGGCTGCCCGTGAACGCCCTCATTGCGATATCTTAGCTTTAACTCCGGTTCAACAAGTAGCCCGACAAATGTCCCTTGTGTGGGGCGTTCATGCAGATTTGGTTGAAAACTTATCTTCCATAGAACAAATGGTTACGGTTGCTATTAAAATGGCTGTAAAACACGAATTTGCTGTGGAAAATGAAGCGATAGTTATTACGGCGGGAATGCCCTTTACGAAAGCTGGGGGTACGAACATGTTGCGGATTACGAAAATACCCTAAATTTTTATGTTTTCAATTATTATTGCTGGGCCAACAGCCTGTGGGAAAACCGCACTGGCTATAAATTTAGCCAAACACTTTGGTGCTGAAATAATTAACGCCGATAGTTTACAACTTTACAAAAATATTCCTGTTTTAAGTGCCTGCCCGACCGAAAAAGAAATAATGCAGGCACCTCACCATCTTTTTAGGATTTATGAAAATTATGAAAAATCAACGGCTAAAAAATGGTGTGACTTAGCAAGTAATGTGAATGAAAAATTGTTAAAAAAGCAGCGTCCGAGTATTTTTGTAGGCGGAACGGGTTTGTATTTAAAAGCACTTACGTTGGGATTATCACCAATTCCTGAAATTTCTGCTGAAACTCGCCAAAGGGTTGCAGAAATTTTTCAAAAAACCTTGAAGGCAAATTTTTATCATGAGGTTTGCAAATTTGATAACAGTATTTCAAAGGTTTTGCACCCAAATGATCATTATCGTTTAAAACGGGCTTTAGAGGTTTTTATTCAAACGGGTAAGTCCATCATGTCATTTAAAATTCAGGGAGATACCAAGGCAGAAAACCAGGCAGAAAAACAAGGACAAGGGATTTTAAAAAACTATTTATATTTTAAAATTTTACCCAATAGGGAATCCTTATATTTAAAAATAAATAAACGTGCCGAAACAATGCTTGAAGAAGGTGCTATTGAAGAAGTAAAAGCATTAAGGGATTCAGGCATAACATTACAAGATCCAGTAGCAAAGGCTGTAGGGATTAAGCCCATATGGAAATATTTAGATAAGGAAATTGAAAAATCTGAACTATTAACCTTGCTTCAACAGGCTACAAGGCAGTATGCTAAGCGCCAATACACCTGGTTTAGGCACCAAGTTCCATATGCGATTACCCTTGAATGTTCCAGTGATACAGGAACTATTGTTGAATTGGTTAAGCAAAAATTCCCGCACCTTGCCTTGGCGTGAAAAACCTACACCATATAATGTTCTTGTAAGCGAGTTGATGCTCCAACAAACAACCGTTGCTACCGTAATTCCCCATTATCATCGTTTTATGTCGCGTTTTCCTGATATAAAAACGTTGGCCAAAGCTACTGAGGATGAGGTTTTAAGCTATTGGCAAGGTTTAGGGTATTATTCACGGGCAAGAAACTTACTAAAAACAGCGAAATTTGTGATAGAAAATCATAATGGAAAGCTCCCTGAACTGGAATCGGAATTGTTAGCGCTGCCTGGCGTGGGGCCATATACATCTGCTGCTATTGCAGCCTTTGCCTATAATGTGCCAACCATAGCCTTTGATACAAACATTAAAAGGGTGGTTCAGCGCTTGGCAGGTGTTGCAGAATTTAGTAACCAGTTTGCCAATAATTGTAAACATACCCTGGCACACCAAACTTTAAGTGGTGTTTTTAATACTGCCCTTATGGATTATGGTTCAAGGGTGTGCAAGGCTAAAAACCCCTTATGCGGTGAATGTGTATTACAAAGTTATTGTAAGGCGTTTCAATTCAATAGGGTTGATAAAATTCCTTATAAACCTATCAAAAAAATCATTCCAACAAAGTATACAAATGTGTTTTTTTTCCTTAAGGAAAAAACAATTGCCATACAAAAGCGTGCTGGAAAAGGGTTACTGGCAAGTATGTATCAATTTCCTGCAACAGATTTTAGCGATTTTGAAGAAAAACTACCTTTCGGTAAGCTTCTAGGCCATTACAATCATACCTTTAGCCATTTTAAGCTTCAGGTTAATGTTTGGCTTGTAAATGAATTGCCAAATCAAGTGCAACAGTCAACAATAACTTTTGTTGAATTTGATGACTTAGGAAATTATGCAATACCTACGGCGTTTAAAAAGGCTCTACGCTATTTAGATATTAAGATGCTACAGAAAGTCGCTTAGTTTTTTCAAGCCAACTCTCCAGAATTTGAATAGCATTTAATGCCGCACCTTTTCGCATATTATCACTTGCTATCCAAAAAACTATTCCATTAGGGTAAGTTACATCTTGGCGTAAACGTGAGATGAAAATATCGTCTTGATTGGCAGCATCAAGGGTAGTTGAAAAATCCTCATTATTTGCCATGAATTGTAACCCTGGTGTTTTTTTCCAGCTGGTTACTATTTGTTCTATACTCATTTTTTTTGAAAATTCCACATGAACAGCAGCACAGTGGCCAATAAATGTGGGGACACGCACACATGTGGCCGAAAGTTCAATGTCATCATCTAAAATCTTTTTTATTTCTTGGCGCATTTTTTGTTCTTCGCCGGTATATCCAGAATCTAAAAAAGTATCTATTTGCGGAATTACATTAAACGCAATCGGCCTTGTAAAGGCTTGTGCCGGAACTGGGTTTGCCGTAAATAAAGATTTTGTCTGAAGGTCAAGTTCATCCATAGCTTTTTTACCAGCACCAGAAACCGATTGGTATGTCGAAACAATCACCCGTTCCACAATAGCAATATCGTGCAAAGGTTTTAAAGCAACACAAATGGGAATAATTGCACAATTTGGGTTAGTTATCAGCCCAGTTGGGGTTGCAGGAATATCGTTTGGGTTAACTTCGGGAACGATTAAGGGAATAACTTCATCTGTTCGAAAAACTGATGCGTTATCGATGACAAGGCAATCTTTTGAGGCTTTTACGGCGTATTCCTTTGAAATTTTGCTACCAGCTGCAAAGAAAGCAACATCACAATCCTTAAAGTTGAAGGTTGCTAAGCTTTTTACGGTTAAAATTTTTTCTTCACCACAGGAAATTTTTTTGCCAACAGAGTTTTCTGAAGCCAGGGCAATAACATGATCAGGGTTGAAATCGCGTTCAGCTAAAATCCTAAGTAACGCCCGGCCAACATTGCCCGTAGCGCCTACGACAGCTATTTTTAATGAATGCTTATGCATATTATTCTCCCCAATATTCAAAACTATGGCGCTTTCGCGTTAATGAAAGCAACATGCCACAACAAATGGCTAATGCCAACATAGAAGATCCACCATAACTGATAAAAGGTAAGGTCATTCCTTTGGTTGGTATAATATTTAAGGCAGAAGCCATATTTACAAAAGCCTGAAAGCTAAATTGTAGGCTTAGTCCACAGCCGGCTAAAAGTATAAAAAAATTCGTATCTTGTAAAGAACGGCGCAAAAAGCGAATCATGAGGCTTAAAAAAATTCCGATTATTATCATACAAAGCCAAAAGCCAAACTCTTCACCAGCAACGGCAAAAACAAAATCAGCGTGGGCATCGGGCACATGTTTTTTGACAGTTCCTTCACCTGGGCCCGTGCCAAAAAAACCACCATTGGCAAAAGCCGCTAAAGATTTTTTAATTTGGTACAGTTCTTGAAAATTTCCCGTTGTTGAAGGATCAAGAAACTGGTCAATACGTTTTGCCACGTGGGGAAAAAACATATAGGAAAAAATTAAGCTTGTGCAACCACAAATAATAAGGCCAAAAACCCATAATAGTGGCATTCCGGCGATAAAAAGTTGCGTAAACCATGAGGTAAGAATCACTATAGTCATGCCTAAATCAGGTTGCAGTAATAATAAAAAACATGCAAGCCCAACAAAAACAGCAGATAAGCTTAGGCCAGAAAAATCAGGATCGAGCATTTTTTCCGAGAGTAACCATGCGGTTATAACAGTTAGTGAAGGTTTAATAAATTCTGATGGTTGCAGGGAAAAGCCGAAAATATTAATCCATCGTTGTGCACCTTTTATACTTTGGCCCCAAAAGAAAGTTGTAATAAGTAGTGCTATGGATATGAAAAATAAGCACAAACCCAAACGCCGAACACCAATTGGGGATAGCATTGATACACTTATCATTACAAAAACACAGGGTATTAACATTAGGGCATGGCGTTTCACAAAATAAAAGGAAGAAAGGCCAATTTTTTCAGCAATGGCTGGGCTAGCAGAAAAACTAAGCATAAAGCCCAAAAGCATAAGGGTAAAAATAATGACTAAACCATAGCGATCAACGGTCCACCACCAGCGGCTAAAGGGGCTGTTATCTAAGCGAGAAAATGGTTTTATCATTTCCATGGAACTATATTTTTTCCCTAATCAGTTGCTTAAAGTGTTCGCCCCGCTGCATAAAGTTTTTATAAGCATCAAAGCTTGCAGCTGCAGGCGATAATAAAATTATACAAGGATTTTTATATTTTTTAGCATCTTTAATTGCTGCAGCTAATGCTGAATCAAGGTTGGGGAAACAGTCGTGTTTTGTATTTTCCAAAGATTGCTGAAATACCTTTGTATTATTTCCAAATATATAGGTTTTTTGAACATTTGCCTTATGTTTTCCCAGCGGTGAATAATTTTCATCCTTTGCTTTGCCGCCACACAACCAAAAAAGCGGTTGCGTATCGTAGGCATTTAAAGCAGTTAAGGCTGATTCCACATTTGTTGCCTTGCTATCGTTAATAAAAGTTATGTTTTCTATTTCTAAAACTTTTTCTAACCTATGCTCAACCCCCTTGAAGGTGTTAATCGCATTCGTAATAAGGCTTAAATTTTTTTCGTAAAACATACATGCAGCTATGGCAAGGGCAATATTTTGCGAATTATGTTTGCCAGGTAAATGTTCTAACGTTCGTTGGTATATTAAATGATCACCTTTAAAAACATCGGTTTTATTATATGAAAAATCTGTTCCAAATTTTGCTGATACACAAACGGGTTGATTAAGTTCTTGGCTTACCTTTTTTGAATAATCATCATCAATACCTATGACTGAATACTTGGATTGTAAAAAAATACGTTTTTTCGCATTTACATAATTTTCCATAGTGCCATGGCGATCTAAATGATCCGGAGAAATATTGCTCCATATGGCCGTATCAAGATTATATGGCGGCATTTCTAAATGATAGGAAGAAAGCTCCATTATTGCAACATCTGTTGGTGATGGCTTAATTGATAGGGCAGGTACCCCAATATTTCCACATACAAAGCTATTTATTCCTATATGTTGCAATATATGGTGAATAAGATGCGTTATTGTAGATTTTCCATTAGTGCCTGTAATACCAATAGTTTTTACATTTGGGTATTGTTGCTGAAATATATTTAGGTCTGAAAATATTGGTACATTCTGGTCTTTGGCGGCAATACATAAGGGGTGTTCTAAGGAAACCCCTGGGCTTTTTATAGCCTGCTTAATTTCTTTCCAAGAAACCGATGGGTTTAAGTTCAAGTTATCATCAAAGATAAGGCATTCTTGGCCTTTTTCTTTGAAAAAAGCTTCCGTTGCTTTACCCGTTAAACCATAACCTAAAATAAGAATCATTTATCAAGTTCTTTTTCAACTTCAGTATGGTGTAAAGGTAGCACAATATTAAGTTTTTTTGCCTGTCTCGCGTTAACATTACCATGAATTTTTTTTGGCAAGCTAATCGGAGATGTGTTTTTATGGTTAGGATTGTTTAAAATTTCCACCACAATTTTACCAACTTGTAAGCCTATAGCATACTGATCTGGCCCATAGGCCGCAAAAGCACCCTTTTCTAGGGTTGCCAAATCACTTGATAAAACAGGAATTTTGGCAGCATTTGCCACTTTAACAATGGCTGTGAAAGCGGCTAAGGCAGTATTATCGTTGTTGATAAAAATTGCATCGACATCTGCAACAAGCTGCTTAGCGGCATCAAGAACATCGTTCGTGCGGCTCGCTGGGGCAAACTTTAATTCAATACCTTTAGCTTGCGCTGCCTTTTGCATATTAGCCACCAAAAAAGCCGAATTTGCCTCACCAGGGTTGTAAATAACACCAATAGTCATAAGTTCAGGAAGTATGGATTGAAAATACGTGAATTGCTTTTCGGCAGGGACAAAATTAGATATTCCCGTAATGTAAGGTGAAGTTGTTCCAATGCTTCCCAGACCAGCAACTTTAGGGTCCGTTACTGACGCAAAAACCATGGGTATTCTTGATTTATTATGGGTTATTGCTTGTTTCATGCTTTGTGAAACAGGCGTGCCAATGGCAACAGCAACATTTACCCTTTGCCCAACAAATTTTTGGGCAATTTGCATACCTAAACTTGTATTCCCTTGGGCTGATTCGTAAAGCCATTTATAGTTTTTAGAAGCAATAAAACCATCTTTCGCCAACTGATCTTGTATACCTTTGCGGGTTTGATCTAAGGCAGGGTGATCTACAATTTGAATAACGCCTATGGTGGGTATATTGCTTTTGGTATCTTGATTGTTAAAAAAGAATATTGCGGCAAAGCCGATAATAAAAATACCTAAAATCCAAAAAACCTTCCTATTCATCATTAATCTCGCGGCTGTATAAGGTGGATAGTGCGTTGTGCATAGGTATGCTATTCGCTGACTTTCCAGAAAGGATTTCAAGAATTTGTTCGCCAACAACAACACCCATTTGATATTGATCTGGTGCGCATGCTGCTGTAGCCCCAGCATTAAAGCTTTCCGGATCACTTGCGATAATAAATTTTCTATGCCGGTTAATAAAAATCTTTTTAATATACGCAAAAGCTGAAACAACAAGGTTATCGTTACCTATAATTAAGCCATCTACCTTATCAACTAAATAATTTGCGGCATCGTTAATTTGGCTAAGATTTTGCACACTTTTCGTTATAACAACATGACCATGGCTTTCAAGAGTTGATTTAATAGCTTCAGTTTGCGAAACACTGTTAGCTTCGGCTGCATTAAATATGATACCAACGTGAACACTTTTGTTGCCATAGGCAACCTTGTTTAACAATTCTAAATACTTTTTAGGGTCTACGGCATCGCTTACACCGGTAATTTGAAAAGATTTACGGTTTTTTGGAAAACCGATTGCAGTAGGATCCGTTATTCCAGCAAATACAACCGGGATATTGTAAGCTTTTTGCGCAAGAACGGCCTCGCTAGAGGGCGTAGTTATGCTGGCAATCACATCAACATGTTGCCCCACAAAACTTTGGGCAATTTGGTTAGCCGTTGCCATGTTTCCTTCTGCTGATTGATATTTTATTTCAATATTTTTATCAACTTTCCTTAAGGTTTCGATAATACCTAAGCGAATTTTATCAAGGGAAGGGTGGGGTAAAATTTGTGTTATGGCAACAACCTTTGTGTAAGTTGTATTTTTTTTTGTGCTAAAAACTACGTATGATACCGCTATCAAAATAGCTATAACTAACGTAACGTACAGGATTTTTTTTGTCATGTTTACACTCTAAATATTGTTGGGAAATTTATTAAAAAACTAGGGGCGAATTTACTTTGAAATGCGCCAATGCCAACAATGATGGTGTAAAATAATATTCATAACTATTTAAATATACGCCAAAATAAATATTTTGCAAGATTTTTTTGATTATGCGGTTGATTACTATAGGAAAAAAGCTAAAATGCAAAGATAAACTTGCTTCTTTACTTATGTATGTTCTTTAAATTTTTTCTTTCTTCCTTGTTTTGCTGTTTCTGTGTTTTTGCCTCTAGTCCGCATTATCCCATAGAAAATGTTGAATCAGCACAATTACCTAATGTGGCTGCAGATCATTTATCTATTGTTCCCCCACACAATACAAATGTAGAAAATCAGGAAGGTTTTAATAATACATCTATGCCTTATCCAGTTGCGGAAAGTTTTCAAGAATCTGGTTTGGTGAATCCTGATATTCAATCCGAAAATGCAGAACGAAATACTCTTCCAGCAAATGAAACCCTGGCTACACTAAATACTGCTGATTTAGATGATTGTGAATTACAACCCGCACCTTCACAACTGCAGGTAGTGCCACCCGTGGAAACACCTACTAATATTACACCAAATGGTACTAAGGCTAAACGCACGACTTCCCTATTTAGGCATGAACCAATAACTCATAATTATTGTGTTTGTTGTGGAATAGGTTGTTGTCGGAAATCATCCCAATCTCACAGCAGATCCCGTGGTGGTGCTTATGCATCTACTGCTAGTAGTTATCCTGTCCATAATGGTGGTGGTAACACTACACTGGTTTATGTGGGGGATGATAACAGGAATACGAATACTACGTGCTGTAATAATGTTTCCTGCTGTAATTGTGTTGAAAATGGTTGTTGTGGTTGCGATTGTGGCGATGCTGTGAGTGATGTGTGTCAACCTATTGGGCAATGTTTTACAGATGCTTTTAGGGCTGTTGGTAATAATGTTGGGGAGTGTTTTGGCGGTTTTCAAGAATGTTTAAATGGCTGCTTTAGTGGTTGTGGCGAGTGTGTAGGAAGTATTGGTGAAATGCTTTCTGAGTGCGGACAAGCCTGTGTTAATGAAATTGGTAAGCTATGTTGCGATTTAAGCTGTACTGAATGCTTAAGTAATTGCAATTGTAATGATTGTGTTGATAGTTGCTCCCAATGTAATTGTGAGGGCTTAGATTCCTGTGGCAGTTGTGAATGTGATTGTGGAGATTTTGCAGGTGGTATAGGAAATGCTTTTAATGGCGCCTTGGATTTTATTTCTGGTGATGATTAACATCTTACTAATCAATATTAATTAAAATATAATAAGATCAGATTAATAGTTTCAAGAATATATGTTAGCAAGCATAGACCCTGTAATATTGGCGCGTATCCAGTTTGCATTTACGATATCGTTTCATATTATTTTTCCTGCTTTTACCATTGGTTTAGCTAGTTGGCTTGCCGTTGTTGAATGGCGATGGTTAAAAACGCGTAATACCCATTATCGCGATGTTTATAAAATGTGGGTTAAAATATTTGCTGTAACCTTTGGTTTAGGTGTGGTTTCTGGTGTGGTCATGTCTTACCAATTTGGAACGAATTGGTCGGTTTTTTCTGATAAAGTAGGCTACGTTATTGGTCCATTATTGGCTTATGAGGTTTTAACCGCTTTTTTCCTTGAGGCATCTTTCCTTGGTATTATGCTATTCGGTTGGGGTAGGGTAAGTGAACGTATGCATTTTAGTGCAACATTAATCGTTGCCATAGGCACCCTTGTTTCAGCTTTTTGGATTTTGTCAGCAAATAGCTGGATGCAAACGCCTCAGGGTTTTGAAATTGGTGAAGGTGGACGCCTTTTCCCTACAAATTGGCTAGAAATCATCTTTAACCCATCCTTTCCCTATCGCTTCGCCCATATGTTGATGGGTGCCTACCTTACAACCGCTTTTACTGTAGGTGGAGTGGGTGCCTGGTACCTACTAAAAAAACGTCACATTCCGCAAGCGAAAATAATGTTTGGGATGGCGATGATTATGGCAGTTTTTATGGCACCAGCACAAATTGTGATGGGCGATATCCATGGTCTTAACACGGTAAAACACCAACCAGCCAAGGTGGCTGCCATGGAAGGGTTGTGGGAAACAAAACGTGGTGCCCCCCTATTATTGTTTGCCATACCAAATGCTGAACAACAAAAAAATTATTTTGAAATTGGGATTCCAGGCTTAGCAAGTTTTGTTTTAACCCATGATTTTAATGGCGAAGTTAAAGGTTTAAAAGAATGGGATAAAAAAGATCAACCACCTGTAGGTATAGTGTTTTGGTCCTTTAGAACAATGGTTGGCTTAGGGGTATTAATGGCCTTAACGGGTTTGTTTGCACTTATTTTATACTTTCGTAAAAAACTATTCACCACCCGCTGGTTCCAGTACTGGTGTGTGGCTATGTTGCCATCGGGCTTTATCGCAATTTTAGCTGGTTGGTTTGTCACGGAAGTTGGGAGACAACCCTGGGTTGCTTATAATGTTATTCGAACAAGAGATGGTGTTTCCCCAGTTATCAGTTCGCATATTGCCGTAAGCTTATTAGCTTTTATTATTGTGTACTGTTTTATTTTTGGTGCGGGTGTTTATTATATACAAAAACTTGTGCGCAAAGGGCCTGGAAATATTGATCCTAATGATGGTATTAAATCCGTAGGTATGGAAGCACATGTATCAAAAGCTATAACAAATAACCCTAAGGAAAGTGATTAATTTATGTTTGATTTTTCACCATATGTAGATCTCCCCCTTATTTGGGGTATTTTAATTGCTACAGCTATATTTCTGTATGTGGTCCTTGATGGATTTGATTTGGGCTGTGGTATTTTGTTTCCTTTTGCGCCATCGCACCGTTGCCGAGACCGTATGATGAATTCTATCGCACCCTTTTGGGATGGCAATGAAACTTGGTTAGTTCTTGGTGGTGGTGGTTTGTTTGCTGCTTTCCCAGTGGCATACGGTATTATTATGCCGGCCGTATACTTGCCAATAATTTTTATGCTGCTGGGATTGATTTTCCGGGGAGTAGCCTTTGAATTTCGCTTTAAAGCCAGTGCAAATAGTAAATATATTTGGGATGCTATTTTTCATGGTGGTTCCTTATTAGCAGCATTTATGCAAGGAATTATCCTTGGTAATTTTATTCAAGGCATTCATGTGGAGGGAAGATCCTTCGCAGGATATCCCCTTGAATGGGCTGATGGTTTTAATATGCTCTGTGGTTTGGGTGTTGTTTTTGCCTACGCCCTAATAGGCTGTACATGGCTTATTATGAAAACTGAGGGTCAAACCCAAAAATGGGCACGAATTGCTGGCAAGTATGTTCTTGCATTTGTTGGGGTATTTTTGTTTATGGTAAGTATTGCAGGGCCAATTGCCGAGCCTATGGTTTATGCCCGTTGGTTCACCTATCCAAATTATTTGTACCTATCACCAATTCCCATACTCACGGCAGCTGCATACCTAAGCCTATGGCTTTTAATCGGCAATAAAAAATATGAAGTTTGGCCTTTTCTACTAACCATAGGAATTTTTTTCCTTTGCTATGTTGGTTTCGGTATCAGTATGTACCCTTGGATTGTACCTTATAAATTTACAATCTGGCAGGCAGCATCTATTGGTCCGTCTTTATCATTGATGTTAGTTGGCACCGTATTATTCTTACCGGTTATTTTAGGCTATACGGCTTATTGCTATTATGTGTTCCGGGGTAAAACCTGTTATAAACCGTTGTACTAGAATGAAACTTAATAAAAAACTAAAACAATGGTTATGGTTTGTTGGTCTTTGGTGTGCAGGGTTACTAACAGTTACCATTGTTGGAAAAATTATAAAATTTTTTATGTTTAGCTTATAACTTCCATTGTGTGCATTTATTTCGATAACGTGTACGATTAAGTTCGAACAAATGCTTTTTTTTTGACTTTTAAAGATGCGTAAAACGACTAATATGAAAATTCTTATTATCTCAATGGTTTTTGCCATTAACCTTAATGCAATGGCCCTTTTTCACAACGATGATGATAACGAACAACCGGCTGCTAGTGCAGAAAAATGTCATGATAATTTTATCGGTAATGCCGCAGATATGCCTACAATCTGTTATCAGGGTTTTTCTTTTTACCAAGCGGGAACCTTTGAAATGTTTGAACTTATCAATCAAGATACAATACTAAATTTTTTTGTAATGCACAAAAAAAGCAACTCTATTCTATATGGTAAACACAAAGTTCCAGCTACTGCGAAAAGCTTATTTTATATTTTATATAGCAGTGATTGGTTTGTTCGGATGGATTACTTTAACAGTGATTTTTTCAAGCATGACATGTTAAATATAACTATTCGCTATCGTTATGCAATGCTTGAACTGCATGGTTTTGATAAAAATAAATTCCTAACAGTTTATTTTACTTCGTGTCGCTACAATAGTTTTTGTTCTGATTTTCTTTATAGATTCCCACGTGAAATAGCACAATTTTACCAAATTGATTCGCTTATTGCTAACAATGAAAATAAAAACTTTATACACATACCACCGTGCAAGGCATTCAAGATAAATGGTATGATAATTTGTAATAATGAGAGTGTGCAAGCTATACAATCATCCTTTCAAGCTATTGTCGAAAGTGTTTATAATCCTTACTATGATTCTGACAGTGCCCCACTTACAACAGCCTTATGAACCCAAAACCTGAACAAGCGGATGAATACTATCAATGGTGCATGAATTTACAAAATGCCATAATAAAATGCCTTGAAAATCTTGATTGTACAAGCTTAAGCCATGCTGATAATAATAGAAAATCGGCAACTTTTAAAAAAAAACCATGGGATTATCATCAGTTTGGTGGTGGAATTATCGGGGTGCTTAAAAATGGTCGGGTTTTTGAAAAAGCTGGTGTGAACGTTTCACAAGTTTGGGGAGAGTTTTCAAAGGAATTTCGCGATCAAATTCCCGGGGCCAACAAAAATCCTAATTTCTGGGCTTGTGGTTTATCGCTTGTGATTCATCCGCGAAATCCTTATGTGCCAATTATACATATGAATGTGCGCCATGTTATGACAAGCAAACGTTGGTTTGGTGGTGGGATTGACCTTACGCCTGCGCTACCAAATGATTCAGATACGCAGTATTTTCATAATACCTTAAAATCTATTTGTGATCAGCACGACAGTGACTATTACCCTCAATATAAAAAGTGGGCTGATGATTATTTTTATATACCCCATCGTAAGGAAACGCGTGGGGTTGGCGGCATATTTTATGATTACCTAGAAAAAGATTTTGCAACCGGTTTTGCTTTTAATTGTGATGTTGGTCAAGGTTTTAATGATTTGTACACCAAAATTGTTTCAAACAATTTACAGTTGCCATATGGTGAAGCTGAAATAAAAGCACAATTAAAAAAACGAAGCCGTTATGTGGAATTTAATTTGTTGTACGACCGTGGAACCCACTTTGGTTTAAAGACCGGTGGTAATCCTGAAGCCATTTTAATGTCTATGCCACCGTTAGCTGCATGGGAATAGTTGGCTATTAAAGCTTTTCATAGGGCATTATCTTGCCTACGATGAAAAAAAGGTTAAAAAAATATGGTTATGAACCCGTATATCAAGCTTGATAAAACCTATGGAGCACAAAACTATAGCCCATTGCCCGTGGTATTGGTAAGGGGTGAAGGTGTATGGGTATGGGATGACCAGGGAAAGAAATATTTGGATATGATGTCAGGATATTCTTCCATATCCCATGGACACGCCCATCCAGAGCTTGTGGAAACCTTACACCAACAGGCCCAAAAATTGGCCATGTGTTCACGGGCATTTTATACGGATAAGGCTCCAGAACTAATGGAAAAGCTATGCAAACTTTTGAATTACGATAAGGTTTTGCTAATGAATTCTGGCGCAGAAGCTGTTGAAACGGCCATTAAAGCTATGCGCCGATGGGGCTATTTTCAAAAAAAAATTCCAGATTCAAAAGCTGAAATTATAACGTTTTCCAATAACTTTCACGGCAGAACAACGACTATTAGTAGCTTTTCATCATCCTATGAAACAAAACGAGGTTTCAAACCGTTTACACCTGGTTTTAAGCTGGCTGAATATGGCTGTTTAGAAAGCTTTAAATTAGCCATTACTAACAACACTTGTGGCGTATTACTAGAACCAATTCAAGGGGAAGCAGGAATTATTGTGCCACCCAAAGGATGGCTTAGGCAAGTTCATCATTTATGTAAAGAACACAATATAATGCTTGTGTGCGATGAAATTCAATCAGGTTTGGGCAGAACAGGTAAATGGCTTGCAAGTGAACATGAAGGTGTTCAGCCCGATGGCGTAACCTTGGCTAAGTCCCTTGGGGGTGGTTTAATACCCATATCTGCTTTCGTGGGATGCAAAGAACTGTTAGATGTGTTTACTCCGGGCAGTCATGGTTCTACTTTTGGGGCAAACCCTTTAGCTTGTGCTGTAGCAATAAAATCTTTAGAAGTTATGAAACGTGATAATTACTTACAGCAAAGTTCTACGTTAGGCAAATATTTAAAAGATCAATTAAAAACTCTTACAAGCCCCTTAATAAAAGAAATTCGTGGGGTAGGGCTTTGGGTCGGTGTAGATGTAGATATGGATAAGACGAGCGGTAAGCAAATTAGTTTGTCATTAATGCAGCAAGGTGTTTTGGCAAAAGAAACACGCGCTTCAACCATAAGGTTTGCACCACCGTTAATTATTACCCAAGATCAAATAGATTACACAATAAGTGTTTTGAAAAAAATTTTATAACCCTAATAGCGCTAACAACTTTTAACTTTTTCCTATATAGTACGCACAATATTAAATTAAATTTTTAAGTGCGCTATTTATTTTTACTATTATCCTTCATAGGTTCAATTTATTCTGCATCATCAGATGTATCGACTGCCCAAAAACAATCAAAGTTTTATAACAAAGCCATGGTTGTAGGTAGCGTCCGAGAGCCATCAGGCGCCAAAGAACATCTTGCTATAGCCGTTGACTATTTTAATGCTAATTATTCGTATTCGAATGGAATTACAGCAGAAGGAATTTCTAGTAAAAATACTTTTTCCTATGATAGGAGACGTTTAAGTCCAGAATCAAAAAAATTTTCTGCACAGCATATTGTTGGCGATTTTGCCCTTGATCAAAATATTCCAGAATGCACTTTAAAATTTGTACTTTTTGAATGGTTACCTTCGGTTAACGGATCTGTTGACCGCAAAAATACATATCACGATGTTAATCTTACCAAAGAAGCTGCAACTGCAGCATTTAGAATGCTTCAACCAGGTGCAAAACTTGCCATCGATTTTTGGCCCTATACCCTTGATCTTCCCTCAGATTATATGCAAGCGTTGTTGCAAATAAATGGTATATGCTTTAAGGATAAAAATACATTTATGCGTGAAATTTTAACAAAAGCACACGAAGAAGATCCTGAAAAAACGAAAAAAGGTTCACTTGCAAAAGCTTGGCAACAGCTTAACCCATTTTTGTTTGTTGTCTCATCAAGGGAAAAAGCTGACCTTGCAAGTTTGATTTTTACGAGACTAACATATGAATTAAAAGGTGTTGAGGCTGTAACCCAATGTTTTGATGTGCAAATTAACCCCGATGCTGCAAAAAAAGCCTGGTTAAAGACTGCAGAAATTTTTTCTATTAGTGAAGAAAATATGTTAACAATTCTCAGCCAAGATAATCTTGTGATGCAAGATGAAATACATACTCCTGAAAAAACAGCTTTTTTCTGCTGTTATCATATGTTTTCACGTAGTCAGTATATGTATGATTGTTTAGAACAAATTGGCTTTGATGTTGCGGAAGATGCATTGAATTTTTATAACATAAACCCCTATAATAAGCGAAAAAATGCCTGGATATTAACCGCTACAAAGCCACAAGGTGTATAAGTTATGGAGCCTAAATTATAGGGTCTAGCCTGTGGTTACTTTTTCAGCAAAATAATTTTTTTGAGCATCATCAAAAACTTGTTTAATGGCATCGCCGTCATTAATATATTCTTCTAATTCATCTGATGTTTTAATATCTTTGGCTTGTTTGCGGCAAAGCATGGCAAAAATTTCAGCGTATTCAGAATTTTCCATGATTTTTTTATGGGCATTATAAAGTTTTTGTAAATATTGGTGATTTCCCTGTAAACGGTGCGCTGCAGCAAGTTCAACTATTGCAGATTGTCTTTCTTGATCATCACTTCTGCTGTCTAGTGATTGCAGGTAATTCTCCAGTGCTTTAATGGTTTGAAGATAATCTTGTTTTTCAATTTGGATCATGGCGATGAAGCGTTTATTGTTTTTTGAAGGGTGATCACGCAAGAAACCAATTGCTTTTTCATATTCTTTTTTGCGAAAATATGCTTTTGCAATCATTAGGGCAAATTCAGATTTTTGTTCTGGATGCGCTTCTTCCTTATAGAGCTTTTCTAGCTCATCTAGAGCTTCCTGGTCACGATAATCTTGTAAGTATATATTCCCAACCTTAGAATTATACAGCCGTTTTTTTTCTGTATCTTGCGTGTATTGAGATATACTATGATATAAATTTGCTGCTTGCGGTAAAAGGTCTAGGCGGTAATATAGGTTTGCAACTTTTTCAGCTATTGCTTCGAAATTTTTGTTTTTTTCAATATCAGGACGATATTTTTCAAAAATACTAATAATTCTAATCGGCGAAACTTTACTTAGCTTTAGATTAAAGAACTCAATAATATATTCATTCAAAAGATAATTTAATCCAAGATTAATATTAGCGCGATGAAATCTTTCTTTTAAGCTTTCCAATATTTCGAAAATTTCCACATAACGTTCTTTTTTGCGCAGGTATTCTATTAGGGTCATGCTGATTTGCACTTCAATATTATATCCCCTGGCAAGACTTCGCATAACATCTAGTTTTTCTATAATTTCTTCATCAGATTTTTTTTCAATCTGTTTTTGCATAAAGTGGTGAAAGTCTGCTTCAACCTTAAATTCAGCAGGTATTGGGTAATTTTTTCTATTTTTTGCAATTAAGCTTAGTTCGCGGGTAGCAAAATCTTCGTTTTCCAGGCGAATGTTAAGTATAGCACGGTAAAAATCAGATGTTGCTGCGGCCTTTCCATTTTTTGGCGTAACTGAATTTAATACTTCTTTTAATAGATTTAATTGATCTGTTAAAAACAGGTACGGTACAATTTGGTTAAAAATATAATCGCGTAGGGCAATAGGGTAGGCTTGTAAAATATTTATTGTTAAGTAATCAAATACTACCCTTTTTTCTAAGTTCATAAGGTTAAGTTTTCTTAAAAATTCTACTTCTGGTACTTTTGGCAAGTACTTTATGGCATCTAAGCTATCTTGGTAATCTTGCGATAAATAGCGGGTATAGCCGTTTAGGAACATGAAAAATCTGTGGCTTGTAAGTTTAGGAAAATCTTCTATAAAAATATCTAGGGTATGTTTTGCCTCTTCACCCAAGGCTTGACCAGACTCAAGCCAGGCTTATTGTAAGCTAATTAAGGCAGCTTGTTCTTGGTCACTTGCAATTTTTGCCCGTAAAACTTGCCGAACGCGCCATGGTTCAGGTGAACCTTTTTGAATAAAAAATTTGCTAATTGTATCACGGTCATTTTTAGAATTTATAACGGAATACATAATTGGGTTACCAGGGTATATGTACAGCATGTCATTTAAATAACGGTCTATAACAACGTTTGATGCTTTTAAAAAAAGTGCAACTCCTTGAACGGAAAGAAAAGCATGTAAATACTCTGTTGAATCTATGGGGATGCCGTTATCTACTTCAATTGTTGGGATAACACTTAAGATTTCTAAAGAAGGCATGGTAAGGAATACCGGCATAGCACGGCCGCTTCCTACAATTCTTGTACGGCCAAGTTTTTGTTTATCTAGCAACAGCTGATTCGAAACAGCTTTAACTTTAGTAAAGTAATCTTCAACAATTTGTATTCCCCAGCCACCATCAACCCTGCTAATTAAAGGCATCATATCGCTGTGGATATCTAGGGTAAAGATCACACATTCTTTTGAAGTTAGAACTGATTTATCAAGGGAAAAACTTATAAAGCCTACGGGCAAGTTATTTTGACTAGGAATTGTAACTTTATCTTGATTATCACCGCAATCCCAAACCACATACCATTTTGTATTATAGTAGAATACAGCTAGGGCTGAAATCTTATTTTCCTTTAGTAATAGCTTACTATTTTCACCGTAGGTATATTCAATATGAGGAATGTTTTTTTCAACAATATCGCTGCTAACGGCACAGAGCGCATAATTTATTAAGCTAAGGTAAAAAAAAACCTTGGCAAAATTGTTATAAACGTTTAATTTGTATTTAGTTATGTGCATAAGTGGTTTTTATTAGCCATACTCCAGTATAGGATTAGCACAAGTTTTTTTCCAAGTAATAATAGTGGATAATTAAATTTTTATGAAAATGTATAATATGCGCAACAAGCCAAAAGCGCGTTCTAACAACCGTTATCACCGCCCAAATAATTACAATCACAATACAGTAGACGATATGAACAAAGTCGATTCGCGCTGTCGTCATAACACATCGTATATTCGACAAATGATTGATAAATTCACAAGTCTAGCACAGGATTCAAGATCTGCTGGAGACCGTGTGCAAGCTACCCTATACTTTCAGCAAGCAGACCATTTTCAGCGTTTGTTTAATGAACGTCAGCCCGATAAACCTCAGCAAGATGAAACCCAACATCAGCCGAATGTGGAAAAAAACAATATGAATCAAAGCGATACAGGTGAATACGCTGCTGATAAAGAGTCAAAAATATTGACAAAAAATCCTGAAAAACCTCAAAATAGTCAGGATAAAAAGTTTGAAAAAACAAAATCTGTAAAAGCTGAGGAATCTCATGAACCCAGAAAAGATGACAATAAGTCTGCAAGAAGCCCTAGCCGCCGCACAAAGCCTAGCACAAGCACTGAAACACCAACAACTGACACCGTGGCACCTCCTAAGCGCCCTGCTGCAAAAAGAAAACAGCCTAAGCCAGCGGTTGATCCAAAAGGCTCTGCAGAAGCATCGTAGCTTAAGTTCTTTTGAAAGCTTTAAAAAGCGTATTGACTTAGAATTATCAAAAATTCCTGCGGTTACGCAGAGTGGGCCACCACAACTTTACTTATCCTTAGAGCTTGCGAAAATGCTTGAGGAGGGTGAGCAGCTTGCTAAAAAACTTGGTGACCAGTTTATTAGTCCAGATGTTTTATTGTTGGTTATGGCACAAACGCCACCAACCCTTAGTATGTTTGATGAATATCAGATTCCAAAAAATAAATTGCAAGAAACGTTTAATGAGTTACGTAAAGGAGCAACTATGGAAAACCAAACGGCAGATGATAATTTAGGTTCTTTAGACAAATACGCTCAGGATCTTACAAAGTCCGCCCAGGATGGAAAATTAGATCCGGTAATCGGACGCGATGAAGAAATTCGTCGTGCAATCCAGGTGCTATCAAGAAGAACAAAAAATAACCCAGTGCTTATCGGAGAGCCAGGTGTTGGTAAAACAGCAATTGTTGAAGGTTTGGCGCAACGTATTATAAATGGCGATGTTCCGGAAAATTTAAAAGATACACGGCTAATGGCTTTAGATTTAGGTGCTATGCTAGCTGGCGCAAAATACCGCGGGGAATTTGAAGAACGGCTTAAGGCAGTATTAAAAGAAATTTTTAAGCAAGATCAAAAAATTGTACTGTTTATTGATGAACTGCATACCCTAGTAGGTGCGGGAAAAAGTGATGGTGCCATGGATGCATCAAACATGCTTAAGCCAGCCTTGGCAAGGGGTGAATTGCATTGTATTGGCGCCACAACCCTAGATGAATATCGCCAACATATAGAAAAAGATCCTGCTTTAGCAAGGCGTTTTCAACCTGTTCAGGTTGATGAACCAACGGTAGAAGATAGTATTTCCATTTTAAGGGGATTAAAAGAAAAATACGAAATTCACCACGGTATTCGTATTAGCGATGCCGCAATTGTCGCCGCTTGTACCCTTTCAAACCGCTATATTAGTGATCGTTTTTTACCTGATAAGGCGATAGACCTTATGGATGAAGCTGCAAGTCGTTTGCGCATGATTGTTGATTCAAAGCCTGAAGACATTGATGAATTAGACCGCAGAATTATTCAGCTAAAAATTGAACAAGAGGCTTTAAAAAAAGAATCCGATGAAGGATCACAAAAGCGTTTAAAAAAAATCATAGATGATCTAGAAGAACTTGAAGCAAAAGCCAATGAACTATCAACAAAATGGCAGCAATCAAAACAAGAACTTACAAAAAAACGTGAATTAAAAGAACATATAGATATTTTAAAAAGTGAAGTTGAACGCGCCCAGCGTGAAGGTAATTTAGCAAAAGCAAGTGAAGTTATGTACGGCAAATTACCTAAGCTGGAGGCAGAGCTTAAGCTGTTGCACGCATCTGAAAACCAATCGAATCAGCAGGAACAAATTACTGCTGATGATATATCCCTAGTCGTTTCAAGGTGGACAGGCATTCCTGTGGAAAAAATGAACGAAAGTGAACGACAAAAACTATTAGATATTGAAGCTGAATTACACAAACGGGTTGTTGGTCAAGATGAAGCTATTACAGCTATTGCAAATGCAATTCGTCGCTCACGCAGTGGCTTGCAAGATCCTAATCGGCCTATGGGATCATTTATGTTTTTAGGACCAACTGGTGTTGGAAAAACGGAAGTGTGTAAAGCCCTAGCGAACTATTTGTTCGATGATGATACAAATTTAGTGCGCATCGATATGTCTGAATATATGGAAAAGCACAGTGTTTCCCGCTTAATTGGCGCACCTCCTGGTTATGTGGGCTATGAACAGGGTGGCGAATTATCAGAACACATAAGAAGAAAACCCTATTCCGTAGTATTGTTTGATGAAATCGAAAAGGCGCACCCGGATGTGTTTAATATATTACTTCAGGTGCTTGATGATGGCCGGTTAACCGATAGCCAAGGTAGGGTTATTGATTTTAAAAATACGATTATTATTTTAACCTCTAATTTAGGGGCTCAATTTATTTCTGAACAATCAAAAGACCAAACAGAGCTCTCTGGAATGGTAAAAGATGAAGTTATGAAAACTGTGCGCCAAGCGTTTCGGCCAGAATTTTTAAATAGGATCGATGAAATTCTTATATTTAACCGTTTGCAGCGCAATGATATGGATAAAATTGTTAATATTCAACTGCAGTACTTAACAAAACGTCTTAAGGATCAAAATATTACTTTAAACGTAAAAGATAAGGCAATTAGCTATTTAGCGGAAACTGCTTACGATCCAGTCTACGGGGCAAGGCCATTAAAGCGTGTTATTCAGCGTCAATTACAAGACAAAATTGCCCATGAAATTTTATCAGGTAACATTAAAGATGGCTCAACAATTTCCGTTGATGAAGCAAAAGGCGAATTAAAATTTACGTATTAGGCTAAAAAAAATCGCATGAGCATCGTATGTTCCTTAAAAGGAACTTACGATGGTGATTCCTTATATTGCTGAAAATTTAGGCATTGATTTTTCTGCCAAAAATCCAAGCAAAAAACCCAAACAGTAAAACACATAAGCCCACACGCCATAATTGGTGCTGGTAAAACAATGACATAAGCCCTGCGCCAATACTACAAAACCCTAAACGTAAACTTACAAGTAGTGATGATGCACGAGACGCAGAATCTTTTACAGCACTTAAGGCTGCGGGATATGATGTGCTTACAGGTATAACAGCGCTAAAGCTATGCAAGCATAACATTAGTATAAGAAGAAATGGGTGGTGACTAGGCGCAAGGCCCAGGTATGCAAAAACTATAATACTAAAAACAAAGTATAAATTTAGGCTGGTATTATAAGATTTTTGTTTACCAAAACGCGCAAAAATTTTATCAGTAAATAGGCTCATGATCCCAAAGCAAGATGCTAACATGCCAAGATATAGGCCATAGAACTTTAAATTAACGCCCATATCTTCCTGTAACATAACAGGTGCTATGGTAATAAAGGTAAAAAAACTAGTAACGATCATTAGAAATGGGCTAGATTTTTTCCAAAAATCCTTGGCAGTAAGCAAGGGAAAATAGGTGGCAAGGGATATCTTTTTTTCAAGGTTATGGGGTTCATGTTCTAAAGTTAAGTAACTTACGATAATCGTAAAACACGCAAAAATAGCTAGAAAAACAAAGTTTGCCTGCCAGTTGATGAATAAATTTAGGTAACTACCAATAACTGGTGCAAGGCCTGTTGCCATGCCAGATGCTCCCATTAACAGGCCAGTATAGCGTTCTTTGTTATGGCTGTAGTATTTATAAACGATCACAAAGCTAAGGGCATTAGGCGCGCTCATGCCAAAACCTTGCAATACGCGGCCAAATAAAAGCGATTCAAAATTATTAGTGGTGATGCAAAACATACTACCAATAATAAATATAAGTAAGGAAAACAACATTATTTTGCGGTCATTATAGCGTTCTGCTAGGGGACCAATCACAATTGTTGCAAAACCATAAGCTACTAAATTTAAAACAACCAGTAGTTGAATTGTAGGAATGTCTACGGAAAATTTATCGCGCAGTAGGGGGATACTTGGGGTAAAGATATCCATTTCCATAGCGCCAAGGATAGATATACAAAAAAGACCAATAAGACGCCAATCAAAACGAGATGGTTTATTATTTCGGTTTGCAGCGATCAAAATTTTTAAGAACAACAATTTATTTTAAAATACTTGATAAAGCCGATTATTACAAGAAAGTTGAATAGTTTTCGTTAATGAAACCCTAAACTTTTTGCAACGGAAACAAATTCCGATTGCAATCCATTTTTTACCCGTGAAAGTTTTTCCCAAACACCTGGCTGTTGGTGTGTAGGTGAATGTTTTTTGCTTTCATTTTGCTTATTATCAACTTTTTTTAAGTTTTCTATAATGCTTGATGGTTTCATGCCAACCGCATTTAGGGCACTATTAAGGTGGCTCATGGGTGTAAGTTCTTCTGCTAAAAGTTGTTTGCGCTTATCCTTATCGTGGTGCCATAAACAACGGTAAGTTATAGCTAATGGGCTATCTTTAATGCCTTGCCATAGGTCGATAACAGGTGGTATGAGTTGTTTTTGAAAAATATTTAACATAAAAACCATGTCATTTGATTTTTCAATAATAATGCGCGTTATATCAGATAAAGGAGATTCATCTTCGGCATATTCTGCAACATTCAAAAGCACTTTATCTAAATTGTTAATAAAAGGAATATCAAACCTTTGGAATTTATCTAAAAATGTTTTTGAAAGATCCTGTAGTTCATTCATTGCAGCTTTTCTATCCTGTTGACGGTTAACAATTTCTTCGGCCATTTGCATGAAAAGAATTTCGATAGCTATAGGATCAGGGACATGGCTTTTGCGAACATTTCTGCTTAAATCGTGTTTATGAACTCGCTCACCACTTTTATAAGCCTCTTGTGCTTCAGGACTTAAGGACTGAAAAATTAGAAGTTCTGCTTGTATGTAACCATTTTTTTCAAGGGTTGCAATTTTTTGTAAAATATCCTCAATATCACTACGGTAAGCTTGCGGAATATAATTTTTGTTACAAATCTGTGTAAGCGAATCAAGGGCCATTTGCACAAGGTCTATGCGGTCAATATCTCCAGCATCTTTAAATATGGCCGTGATATTTCTTATAAATATGCTTAAAATATTATTCCGATAATAGTGCGGATCATTTATTTGCTTTGCATTTAAGCCTTGCTTGTACCAGTTAAGTTCTAAAGAATTATTTTTAAAAAAAGACTTTTCTTTGAACACCACAGGTTGATATTCAAGGGTTAATGATACAGGTTTTTCTTCTGCAAAAGCTTGAAAAGCTAAGGATAAGCAAACGAATATCAGGGAAAACCGCACAACTTTATAAAAAATTTTATTATATTTTATCTTAAAGTTACTAAGTTAAAGAATCGTAAAAATTTCATTTATTGAGTATATTAAATTAATTATCTAATAGGAATTTTTGAATTGTCACAAGTTTATAGTATTGCGCGCGCGCCTGAATCAAAAAACCGTGAAAATTCTGATGTCCTTCACAACATAGAAGCTGAACAGGCTTTAATAGGAATCTTGTTGCTAAACAATAAGCTTTTTGAACAACTTCCCGATTATTTTGGAGAAAAATATTTTTATTACCCCCTGCACAGTGAACTTTTTTCTGTAATCGCAAGAATTGTTGACCGCGGTCAGGTTGCAGACCCCATTACGTTAAAACCTCTTTTGCAAGATAACGACTTACTTAAAGCTGATGGTGGTATTAATTATTTAATTGATATTGCGGCTAACGTGCCTACCACAATTAATATTAATGATTATGCGGCTGTGATCCGTGAATGTTATTTAAGGCGTAATTTAACAAACATAGGCGATAAAATGGTTCGCGATGCTGGTGAAAATGCAGCAGAAAAAACCGCACAAGAATGCATAGAAAGTGCGGAAAAAGAATTGTACGACTTAGCTGTGAAAGAAGATAGCGGATCATCGGTCAAACCATTTTCCCAAGCTTTAACAGAAGCCGTAAATTTAGCAGAAATCGCCTTCAAAAGTGATAGTAGTATAGTTGGGGTAACAACCGGATTTATTGATGTTGATAAATGGCTTGGCGGATTACACCCATCCGATTTAGTAATTATTGCCGGAAGACCATCATCCGGTAAAACAGCATTAGGTACCAACATTGCTTTTAACGCAGCACGCGCACTAGCAAGTAACCCTAAAGATGGCGCAAATGTTGCTTTCTTTTCGCTTGAAATGTCGGCTGAACAATTGGCGACACGAATTTTATCAGGTCAAACGGAAATTTCTTCCGATCGCATTCGCCGTGGTGATATCGCCACAAGTGATTTTCCAAAAATTGTTGAAGCTAGCAGAGAAATAGAATCCATCGGCTTATTTATAGATGATACGCCTGCTTTATCAATTACAGCCTTAAGAAATCGTGCTCGTCGGTTAAAGCGTCAGCACAACATTGGTTTAATTATTATCGATTATTTACAATTAATGGCTGGTTCGGCAAAAACAGCGAAAAGTGATAATCGAGTGCAAGAAATTTCCGATATTTCCCGTGGGTTGAAAGCGATTGCCAAAGA
The DNA here is from genome assembly GCA_964351815.1 of uncultured Verrucomicrobiales bacterium. Classification (GTDB taxonomy): domain Bacteria; phylum Pseudomonadota; class Alphaproteobacteria; order Paracaedibacterales; family CAITNM01; genus CAYGPH01. The sequence continues at coordinate 27,796 of CAYGPH010000001.1, forward strand.
ACTTCATGTGCCCATAGTTGCATTATCGCAGCTTTCAAGGGCGGTTGAACAGCGGGAAGATAAGCGTCCACAGTTATCGGATTTACGTGAATCAGGATCAATTGAGCAAGATGCAGATGTGGTGATTTTTGTTTATCGTGATGAATATTATGAATCGCGGAAAGAACCACCCCTAGGTACTGACAAGCATGCAGAATGGCAACAACGCATGGCGAGCGTTATGAACAAGGCTGAACTTATTATTGCAAAACAGCGCCATGGCCCAGTTGGAACAGTGCGGTTGTTTTTTGAAGGTAAATTTACCCGCTTTGGTAACTTACAAAGTTAGAAAAGATTTTTATGGCAATTTTTCTGATTTCGTACTTCTTCATTTTCTTGTTTACAGCGGCAATAATTGTATTCTTATGCCACTATAATTTTTGGCGCTGGTTTAAACCACCTTATCTACCGCGTGTTTTAATGTTTCACGATATTGATCCTGATAAACCGGCATCGGGTATGAATATGCACCCAAAAAAATTTATATCTTGCTTAAATTTTCTTAATAAGCAAAATTATCAGTTCCTTAAGGCAAGTGATCTATTAACACTAAATATACAAAAAAATCAAAAATATGTATGCCTTACCTTTGATGATGGTTTTGTAAGTAACTATAAGTATTTGCTACCAATTGTCTTAAAGTTTAAAATTCCTGTAACAATTTTTTTATCAAAAAATATTGCTGGCGAAAAACTATTAAATGAACAGCAAATAAAAGAAATGCAGTCTTCTGGGTTTGTTGAATTTGGCGCACATACCCTACATCACCCTAACTTAAACCGTATCAGTGATGAAAATGCCTATGAAGAAATTTCTGCATCAAAGGAAATGGTTGAAAAAATTACAGAAAAACCCTGTGATAGCTTTGCCTATCCCTACGGTCGATACGAACTAAAGCATGTGACTATGTTAAAAAAAATCGGTTTTAAATTGGCTTTTACTACAAAGAAAACCATAAAACCTATTGATGATTTTTTGGAAATTCCCCGCCTTAGCGCTTCTGGTAAAATGAATAAATTACAGTTTTATTTGCTGCTTAGCCGTGGACGCTATAAAGTTTAATCTTTAGGAAATTTTAACCGCTTTTCCCTAAGCTAGGGAATAATTTTCAAGTGTTAAGTTTTTAAGTGATAGAATTTTTTGGGACATTAGCCGTGTTAGGGGCAAACTTTGCTTTCCTTCCCCAGGTAATAAAAATTTATCGTACAAAAAGATTAAAAGATATTTCTTTATTTTCCTATACCATATTGTTTATCACTTACTTTAGCTGGGTTTGCTACGGCTACCTTGATAACGATTCCTTCGTATTTACTTCTGCCATTATTCCTGCAATTTTAACGCTTTGGGTAGTTTTTCTAAAGATGTTACACATGCGAAAAACAAGAAAGCGCAGCAAAATTAAGGTATAAACTCTTCAGCAACATTAAAAAGTTTGCTACTTTAAGATTTTATTATCAATTTTTAAAAATGCTTTCCTTTCTCGATATTTTGAAGCAAAAGGGTCTTTTTCATCAATGTACCGATGAAGAAGGACTAGATAGTTATTTACAAAGTAAATCGCCAGCTGTTGCTTACTGTGGATTTGATCCAACTGCTGATAGTTTGCATGTGGGAAATTTAAGCCAAATCATGATTTTGCGTGAATTCCAAAAACAAGGACACAAACCAATTGTATTAATAGGCGGTGTCACAGCCCTAATTGGAGATCCCACCGGCAAAGACGCCATGCGTCCAAAAGCTGACGATGATGTAATTAAAAATAATATTTCTGGAATAAGAAGTTCTTTTGAAAAATTTTTAACCTTTGGTGATGGCCCTACGGATGCTTTGCTAGTGAACAATGCCGATTGGATGCATGGTCATAATTATGTGGATTTTTTGCGGGAATATGGGGTGCACTTTACCATCAACCGCATGCTTAGCTTTGATAGTGTGAAATCGCGACTTGACCGCGAGCAATCCCTCTCATTCTTAGAGTTTAATTACATGATTTTCCAGGCCTATGATTTTATGCATCTTAATAAAAATTTAAGCTGCTGCATTCAGCTTGGTGGTTCAGATCAATGGGGAAATATTGTTAATGGTGTTGAACTTACCCGCAAAGTTTCTGGAAAAGTTGTTTATGGGCTCACATCTCCACTCATAACAACCTCTAGTGGTGCTAAAATGGGTAAAACAGCCCAGGGGGCCGTGTGGTTAAATCAAAATCGTTTAAGTAATTTTGATTACTGGCAGTTCTGGCGTAATACGGCAGATTCAGATGTTATTCGCTATATTCAATTGTTTACCGATTTTGATAAAAAAGAAATTTTAGAATTTAGTGCCTTGCAAGGCGCAGATTTAAATCAGGCAAAGATTGCCTTAGCAGATGCTGCAACCAGTTTATGCCGCGGCCAAGAGAGTTTGGTTGAAATTCATAAAACGATAGCATCGGCCTTTCAAGGGGCAAGTATAGATGATTTACCAAAACTAGAGGTTACCACTGAGAACCTACAGCAGTTTATTGATGATTTTTTGGTTGAAAAAAATATGTTTACAACTAAAGGTGAGGTCAAACGCCTAGTTCAAGGTGGTGGTTTAAAAATTGATGAACAAAAAATTTTAAACCCTAAAAC
>CAYGPH010000001.1:30459-78942 GCA_964351815.1 uncultured Verrucomicrobiales bacterium
AAAACATTGTTGTCAGATTGTTTTTTAAAAAATCATGTAAAATTATCTTTGGGTAAAAAAAAGCATTACTTGTTGCAAAAAAAAGATTCCTAAAAAAATAGGAATCTTTTTTTAAAAGCATTGTATATTTTATAACTTAACATCTTAACCCACATCAAAATTTTAAAAATATTGCAACTTTATAATTTTTTGGCATAACTTTTGCTTAATGAACCATAGAAAAACAATTTGTAATCTTCGTGGCAACGGTTCATTCGCATCAGGCTTATTCACAAACAAAGGTAGCGCAAAAAGCAGCGCAAATTGCCCGTGATCAGCATTTGCGCCAGGATAATACAAACTTCAAGCTTCAACAGCAGAACCACCTTACTTTACCACCGTCAGTTCAGGAAAAGCCCCAGGCTGCTGTTTGGGAAAACTTTAGTGAATACTTAAAAGGTAATGCACAGTCATCGGTGAATACTTTTCATGCTAATGCCATGGCTTTTAAAACGAACGCATTAGAACATCGGTTTTCACCCGGTAATAATATTGAAGAACAATTATTGAACACAAAAACTAGTACTGATGAAAAAAACACAGGTTTAGGCCAAAAAGTTCAAGATAACAGCCAGATTAGACCTGTGGTGAATCAGCAAAAAGCCTTTCAAAATATGCTCCCCTTAAGTGATGTATTAATGCAAAGCCAAAATACAGGTGTAATTACTAAGGGTACGCGCCAGGGCCAAACGCAACAATTTAAGCCTGTACAAAGCCAGATAAATCCGCACACAAGGGTAGAGCTTGATGCTTTTTCCCTAGGGCTTGTCCAGGCTGTCAAAAGTAGTTCTTCCCAAAATTCCCAAACACAACAAGGTTTTGATTCATCTGAAGATGGTTTTGAATCTGATATCATGTTGCGAAAAATTCCAGCTGATTCGCACACGGCAGAATTAGCATCAACCAATAAAGCAGATACTGTAAAAAAGCGCGAAGAGCTTGAAAGTATGAAAATGGTTGTGCAACAGTTCCAACAACAACTAAAGGCAAAACATCCACAAATTACTGTGGCTGTTCCTCACCCTGATGGCTTATTAGATATTAAGGTATTGTTTCAAAGTCAGAATAATTTAAGGGTTCTCTTTTCTGCCTCTAAACCAGAACTTATTCAACGTTTAGCACAGGAACAAAGTGATTTAGTTAAAGTTGCAACAAAGCATGGATACATCCTTGAACAGCAAAATATGAATTTTTCAATTTTAACACCCCATAAAACTTAATAACCTTAGGAGAATACAATGCCCCAAACAACACCCGTTGGCCAAAGGAATATCGCAACCCTTATAGGTGCTAGTGAATATAAACCGAAAAGCAATGTCGACCAGGCTATTAGTCCTTCTAAAGTAAGTGACAACCCCAATAGTATTCATCAATTTCGGGATGAAAATCCTACGGCAAAAGAAATTCGTAAGAATATGGAAGGAATGCGAACGGTAATGATTACCTATGCAAAAAATCGTGTGCCATTAGGGGAAGATAAGTTTAACAGTAGCGATATGTTTCGAAACATAATAGATATGCTTAAGGCATCGGAAAATATGCATTTGGTGATGATGCAGCAGCAACAAAATGAGCTTAGTCAACAGCAGCTATACGTGGATATGAACAAAAATATTAGTGATCATGGTTTTGATGGCTTAATTGCCGATGAATCTATCGATTTTGATGGTGAGAATGCTACAAAATTTGCCCTTATGGTACCAAAAGATATATCTGCCTTAGAAATTATAGTTGGTAATGAAGCAGGGCGTGCCGTTAATTCCTATGTTATAGAAAATCCTACCCATGGGCTTTTGGAAAAACAATGGGATGGTTTAAATGATGAAAATGAAAAAGTTTCAGCTGGAAAATACAGGGTTCACGCCCATTATCGTGATCAAGATGATGATTTAGTTCCCATAGAAGTCTATACGCGGAATGTTGTCGATGAACTCCGTTACCTTGACCTTGATAAAGGTGGGCAGCCTGTATACTACAGTAAAGGAAAACCCGTGAAGAATATCATTGCTACATATGCAAAAAATGCTGTAACAACAAGGGGATAAGTTATGACCTCTAGTATTAATACGTCACTTAATCGCGATGCTGTAGCTTTAATTCAACTTGCTGCTGCTACAGGCGATACAGCCCATAACTTAGCAGCGGAACAAACCATAGCAGGCAGGGAACGTGAAACCTTTTTGGCTATGTACCACTCTAGAAGTCGGTCAGATGCACCTGGGCATTTAGATGGGGCAACGCGTTATCATATTCGTGGTGCAGGTGCGCCAATGCAATCGGGTGTGAATACCCATTTAGCTTTGGGGGGAGAAGCGAGCTTTTTTCCAGTATATGGCCAAAATGATAATACGAATTTGCAAATGACCCGCATTGGTTCATTTTCAAGAAATAATAATAACGAATATGAAAACCACTTTGGTATGCGTTTAGGCTATATTCCCGTTGCTAGTGATGGAAGTTTCCCAGCAACAGTTAGTGCAACAGATTTTCAAGTGCTAAATGCACAAGCATTATCTTCAGCAAGCCAACCGACTACGACTATTGAATGTCGTGCAGGATTAAATGGTAATATTGGCGATGTTGTTACTAAAGGGCATAATGTCTACGATTCATCGGGCACACCAAGAACCCTTATTCATAATTTTGAGCGCGTGAGCACAGCCGTTGCGAATACCCAGCTTTGGCGGGTTTCCGTTCATCCACCAACGGGTTCAACGGTTACAAATTATTTAAGCCCTACAGCACCTTTAACAGATGCACTATTCATTGAATTTGCCAGCAATGGTAAGCCTACGCGCTACTTACTTGGAGACCCAGCAGGCGCACACACAGTTTTAGCAGACTCTTCAAACAATACAAAGCCAGTTATTGATTTAACCTGGCCAGTGGGAAGTGGTGCAGGTAATTCAACTTTTTCTTTAGATTACGGTGATCCTGAATCAACAACGGGGCTTATTACCATTGCTTCTGGTCAATCACGCTTGCAAGTTAAAAGTGATGGTTATCCAGCTGGCGAATTTGTTGATCTTGATGTTGCAAAAGATGGTACCCTTACGGCTCGCTTTGACAATGGCCCAGCCCGCGTTATTGGTAAAATTGCCGTAGGTATGGTCAACAACCCGGATGGAATGAATCTATCTGAAAATGGAGTATTATCCCCATTTGCACCAAAATCAGGAGATTTATTTTTTCGTTACCTAGGCAGCGGCAATGTTGGTGAGGTGTCATCTGGTGCCCTTGAGGGAGCAACAGTTGAAGTGATCCGCGAGATGTCTAAGATGATTACCCGAGAACAGCAGTTCAACAACATTGCTACTTCTGCGAATACAAAAGTACGCATGTGGAATGCCATAAACACTATTAATCGTGGTTAATTTTTAGTGCGTCTCTTTTTTTATAATACAGTTCAAAGAGCTTAGCTTCTTTCATGAAAACATAAAATGCAACAACTTGTGCATGAATAAAACCTTGCCAGCCATTGAGAAAATATCGTTTTAAAAAATACATTTTAATAAAATTAAACATTGGTAGTAAAAGTAAGCGTAGGAATTTAGGTTTTTTGTTTTGGGAAAGTTTGTATTCTGCGGCTAGGGAAGAATAAACATTATTTTTTTCAACAAGCTTGGAAATGGAATCTAAACCATGATGAATAATTAACCCCTTAATATCCTCAACTTGCCCTTTGATTACAATCGATTCATGCACTAAACGTTGCGTGTCATAGTGCCCTTGCGATTTTTTAAAAAAACGTAATTTTTTGTTATGCTTGGTTAAAGGATGAAAAGGTTTACCAATAAACACCTCACATAGGGGGGTTCGAAACCCGTTAGATGTTTGTTTTTCCGATATTATACGAACTATTTCGTCTTTAAAGGTTTGGTTAATTTCTTCGTCGGCATCAAGATTTAATACCCATTCTTTGGTGCATAAGCTTAAGGCAAAAGACTTTTGTTTAGCAAAGCCCTGCCAAGGGTGGTTGTGAATATGAACATTGCTAAAAGTTTTTGCAATTTCTAAAGTTTTATCAGTACTTCCACTATCGACAAGAATTACCTCTGCAAAGTTTTCTATATTTTTAAGTAGCCTAGGAATATGCTTTTCTTCATTAAAACAAATAATATAAACGGAACAATCAATTACGCGCATAGAAGCTTGTTACCTTAACTTTTGTTCTAAAATAAATCTTGGAACCATCGGCCAACTTTTGCAAAAAAACTAGTTTGAGTATCAGCTGCGTCTTGGTCTGCAGGCGTTTGCGTTCCTTGATCTTTATCATTTGTAGTATTTGGTGACCAAGCTAATGCAATCACATTACTTCCTACTTCGGGATTAATTTTTGGATGTTGCATTTTATCCACCCAATAGGCCCAACGGTCTTTGTTATCATAAAACATCAATACCTGGTAATACATGTTACATATGTAGCGATCAAAAATTCTAGCATTTACGATTAAATCTTCAATGTTACGACTGTTTGCTAGCCGTTTTGCTAAGGTGTCTGCGGTTTTATCACTAAGACCCATATAATTACTACTACCTGGCACATTTGCTGTGTCAGTACCAAAAAAGTAAACTTGTTCATTACCGGGGGAATTACTATTCGCCCAAGTATGAATTATCATGTCAAAATCCCTATCATTTACACGGTTTTCGTATTGAGTCGTTTCTATATATTTTGCTTTTAGGGTAATACCTACCTTTTTTAAGGTTTTTCCAAAGGATAATACAATTTTTTCAAGCTTTGGATCCTTATACATAAGTTCCAGTTCAAGTTTTTCTCCCTTGTCATTGATGCATATCCCATCTTTAATTTGCCAACCTGCTTCAGAAAGTAAACGCTGGGCCTGGGATAGGTTTTCCCTTAATAGGTTAGGGGTAGATGTATCAGGGATTTCGTAGCCATCAAGTATCATTTGTTGATAGGGATAACCAATTTCTTTCTCATAAAGTTTTAGTGTTTCTTTTGCGCCTATATCGGCAGGGCCACTATGTGCAAGATTTGTATTTGCAAACAAACTGCCTGCGGGCTTCATTTCCCCAGAAAACACCATACGATTAATTGTATCGAAATCAAAGCTTATGCTAATAGCTTTTCTTACCTTAGGATCCTTAAAAATTGGCTTTTTCATGTTATAAATAATACTTCGCACGGCTACAGGTCTTTTATGTTCAAGATCAACCTTTTTTACCTTACCGCTTGTTAAAGCATTAAACTTATAGGCTGATTGCCAATGGGTAGGGTTTGTTTCAAAGTAAACATCGAATTCACCGGCAGTGAAAGCCTGAAACTGGGCTTGGGTCGTTTTATAGTAATCAATTTTAATATTATCAAAATTGTACTTCCCTTTTTGCGTAGGGTGTTCCTTAGCCCAGTAGTTTTTAACCCTTTCATAAACAATGGTGCGGCCAGGGATAATTTCTTTAATTTTGTAAGGTCCTGAACCAATAATTTGGTTTTTAGGTGAAGTTGAAAAAGTTGAAATTTCTTTTCCGCGTAATTGGTACGAAGGCAGCGGCCGGCACAGGGCTAGGTTAAAAGGTAGTTCAGGGTTAAAGGTACCATTTTCTTCAGGTTTCAAATATAGGGTAATAGTATGTTCATCTGGCGTTTCTATGCGCGAAATTTTACTGTAATAGTTACGATAAACTGGCAAGCCATGTTTTGCTAGATGTTCATAGGTAAATTGTACATCATAAGATGTAATCGGATTACCATCGTGAAAGCGTGCTGCTTTGTTAATTTTAAACGTAACCGAACTAGCGTTATGGGCAATTTCAACGGACTCTGCAACCAAACCGTACAGGGCAAAAGGTTCTTCTGGGTTTCGGTACATTAAAGGTGCAAAGCAGATGTTAAGCATACCTTGGGCTTTAATTCCTTTAATAGAATGGGGATTTGCCGTATCAAATGTACCAATAGTTGCAAGGGTCAATTGCCCGCCTTTGGGTGCATTTGGATTAGCGTAGGAAAAATTGGTGAAATCCACACTATACTTTGGGGCACTAAACCTTGCCATTGCATGGGAATATTCTGCACTTATTTGCGTTGCAATACTAATTACAATTATGAAAAAAATACGCATGGGGAATATATTATTTTTAGATATATTGATAAATTAACTTCTTTTTTAACAAAATACCACCGTTTAAATAAAAATTAGTTGTTTATTTTCTTGCAATTTATATTTTTGTTTATTATGTAATAAATATAATTTCAAAAACAGATGTTAATAATATGAAAAAAATTTGTTTCACTTTTATCGTTGCATGTAGTTTTAACCTTTTTGCTAGCCAAACGGATATAGATGATTTTATCAATGACGTAAGCCAAGGTGCTCCAACTTATGGTGGGAAGCAATCAAGCCTAGAAGTTTGTTTAAGGAAAAACACCACTTCAGAAAATTATAGTGCTGTAAAAAGCGTGTACGAACAACTGCCTGATTATTTAAAGACTAGTAAAATTAAAAAACATTGTTTATATTCCGGTCTTCTAGAAACTGTGTTTCAAGCTCTAGAACATGATGCAACAGATAAATTAGATAGTATCATTAAATCCTTACCCCAGAAATACAATGATCTTTCAAACGTACTTAGTTTGTTTAATAATTATAATAGGATTGATATTAATGAATTTTTGATAACAGTTGAAGGTAAGTTAAAAGATTTAACATCTACCTTAAAGCAACGACCTTCAGCGTATTATGCTACACAACAACGATCTGTTCTAAGTTTGCAACAATTATGGTTTAATCATAGCCCAATAGTAAAATTATTCCAGGGTAGGTTTGGCAAAATACCCAATAATAGCTATGCCCAAATACTATATCGTTTAACCTCTAAATCAACTACTATCACACAAGCTAAAAGGCGACAGTTTTTCGATATGCTTGAAAAACACTTGGAATTTATCGATCATTATATGCTCTTTGAAAGTTTTTTTGATGCTGTAATGTTGATACCCTACTTTCAGGAAGACGGTTCAACTTATGGAGAAAGGCAATATTTAAATCTTTGTCAAACAATAGATGGTATATGTAAATACATTGCTGAATCTGGTTATAACCCTAACTTTACTGATTTAAGAATTCGTATTCTTGAGCGTTGCAATACGTTAACTAACGGCCATTGTGAAAGTAAGGAATTTTTAAGACTTTATCGAAAGTTTACAGACAGTGTAGAATTTTCTTGCACAAGTAGGTCTTTAATTATTAGAGATTGTTTTACCTTGTTAACAGCTATTGAACCAAAAAAACTACTTTTTGCGGAAAATATAGTTGACCACAACCCAGAACTTTTAAAGGATCTTTACAAAAATACTTTTTATCTTGAAAACCCTCAAACAGTTACTTTTATTAGTATGTGCAATGGTTTACAAGCACAGTAAGTTGTTGCCCGAAACATAAGCAGGGATTTGAAGCTATTTCTTTTAACGTTTTACGAACCCCCCACTTCGTAATTTTTAGGCTTCAAATTAACCTGAAAAAAAAGATATATTCTGCTAGTATCTGAATAATTTATATAACTGCTGAAAAAGTTGTGTTTTTAAATACGAATACCCAGGTTCCTTTAACGGTTAGCCAACTTTCAAACCAAATAAAAATAACCGTTGAATCAACCTTTCAGCAGGTTGAAGTTCAAGGGGAAATATCTGGTTTTAAACGCCATAGTTCTGGCCATAGCTATTTTGCCTTAAAAGATTCTGAAAGTGTACTAGATTGTGTAATGTGGCGTGGCACACCTTTAAACATACAACCCTGCGATGGTATGGAAGTTGTGGCCCAAGGAAAAATAACCACCTATGGTGGGCGTTCAAAATATCAAATGGTTGTTAAATCACTTACCCATGCAGGCGAAGGTGCACTTTTAAAACTTTTAGAGGAACGAAAAAAAGCTTTCCTTGCGGAAGGATTGTTTCAAAATCAGCGGCCCTTACCAAAGTTCCCATCAGTAATTGGAGTGATAACTTCTGAAACCGGAGCTGTTATTCAAGATATACTTCACCGCCTAAGGGAACGTTTTCCCTGTACCGTTAAGCTTGTGCCAGTGGCTGTTCAAGGTGAAGCAGCTGCAGCGCAAATTGCTAAGGCAATTTATATTTTACAAGATGCCTCCCATAAAATAGATGTGATTATTGTTGCACGGGGTGGTGGTAGCCTTGAAGACCTTTGGGCATTTAATGAAGAAGTTGTTGTTAGAGCCGTTGCAGCTTCAGCTATTCCGGTTGTTTCAGCGGTTGGTCATGAAACAGATACAACATTAATTGATTATGCTGCAGATTTACGTGCTCCCACGCCGACTGCCGCAGCAGAGCTATGCACACCTGATCGTGTACAAATTTTAAGCCTTTTAAATCAGCAGGAAAACATTTTGTTACAGGGTAATCAACGGTTGTTTGAACGCCATAGGCTTTTGTTAGGCAACTTAATCCAACGTATGCCAGATTTACCGGCAATTGTTTATGATAAAAGTCAGCGGCTAGATGAACGCTCAAGCCGTCTGCAGCGTATTATAGAACATCAATTGAACATGAAAAATCATAAGGTCATAGCCCAAAAATTATTACCCCCAAGGCAGCAGTTACGCCAGTGCTCTGCAAATTTTCTAACACTACAAAGTGCCTTAAGCCGATCCATTGCCCAGTACCTAAAAAAGCAACAAGATGCTGTAAAATGGTCAGCAATGATGCTAAGCCAGAACTCCTATCAACGTTCATTAGATCGTGGGTTTAGCCTAGTCCGCGTTGCCGGAAAACCAATTAAAACTGCAGCAGCATTGCAAATGGCAGATATTGCCGATATTCAATTAAGTGATGGAAAAGTGACAGTTAGGCCTGTTGATAAGCAGTAATAGCGCCCATCAAATGGTTTTGTGGGCCAAGGTGCGCATATTCATTATCTTTAAAAAAACTTAGTAATGAATTAGTTTTGTTTAGGTGTTTTGCAGGAGATTCAGTAACTTTTCTGTAGGCATAAATTACGCAAAGCTGTTCAAGTAACTTGGCATCATCACAAGATTTTAGTATTTTTTGAATGTTTTCCTTGCAAGTTGTAAGGTCATTTTTCAATTCAAACAATTGGTTAATTTGATCAACTAATTTGTAACCTCCATAGGTTTTTAGTTTTTCTACTAAACCAGCGTTTCCATTCGCATAAATAATGAGATCGCGATGATCAGGATGTATTTCCAAGATTTCTGCTAAAGGAGCAGGGTAAACTGGAATAACTTTAAGCCTGGATTGAATGGTTGGTAATACGCGATGGCGTAAGTGGCAGATACATAAGAAAAATGTATTTTCTGGTGGCTCTTCTAAAACTTTTAAAAGCGCATTTCCTGCTGCAGGACTTAGTTTATCAAGGGAATTAATGATTATAACTCGTCCCCCATGAACGGCATGCTTTTGGATACTGTCTTGCAGTTTTCGAATAGCATCAATAGTAATTATTTGCTCATTGTTATCAATTAAAAAATAATCCGGATAAACCCCAGAATCCACTTGGGTTTCAAGAATAGATAGCGGAAGACTTTTGTTTTTTTTTGCTAAAAATAAAATTGCAACTTTTTTTGCAAAATTAAACTTTCCAGTGCCTTCTGATCCAGTGAGCATGAATGCGCCCGAAGTATTTTTTTCTATAAGTTGAAAAAGATTTGCTGCTTGATTTGCGTTTATTGCCATATTTCAAGCTCTAATCAAGCAGACGCCTTAGCCAGCCTTTTTTTTGTTGAGGCTTTTTTTTTTCAGGCTCTACGGTGTTGGCAGGTTTTTCAACTTTATCTGGTTTTGTATTCACCCTGTGGGGGGTGATTTTTTTTTCACCCGTGTGGTTTTTTTGTGGAATTTTTGCAGCCTGATTTGGCTGTTTGTTTTCTTGTTCTTTTGCAGGCTTTTCTTGCTGGGTATTATTAGTATCAATACTTGTCACAGCTTGTTTTTCTTGCATTTTCTTAAAGTTATTGCGCCGCCTATTTCTAGATTTTTTTTGCGGCTGATCTTTAATTTCCGTTGCAGCAGTTACCGTTATGTTGCCCTGGTTTGTTGGCTTTAACTCTGGTGTTTTTTCTATTACAGGCGCATTATTGGGTGCAGTGTCTTGATCAGCCGGTGCTTTATTACTTTTAACTTTGCGGCGATTTTTTCTATTGTTTAATGCTTTCGTTTTTTCTTCTACTTTTTCAAGTTTCTTTTCAAGCCCATGAATCGTAAAAAAAGGATGCTGGGTAATAATTTCAGTGGCAAAATTCAAACGTATTGTATATTTATCTTCTAATTTTACAATGTCGCGGCGATAGGTGTTTAATAAAACATCACGTGTGCTTGGATTTAGCCCAATGGTTAAATTTTCTTTTTTTAAATCCTTAAGTACTATTTCAAGTTCACGGAGCAATTGTCGAGCAATTGAATCATCAGAACGTTGGTTACCAGTGCCATGACAGTGTTCGCATGGTTTACTATGGCTATCAAAAAAGCTGGGGCGTAAACGTTGGCGTGAGACCTCTAGTAAGCCAAACTGGCTGATATGATTCATTTGTACACGGGCACGATCATCCTTTATGGATTCACGAAATTTTTGTTCCACTTTTTGGACATGGCGTCCATCATCCATATCTATAAAATCGATAACAAGCAGGCCCGATAAATCCCGCAGGCGCATTTGCTTTGCTACCTCTACGGCAGCTTCTAAGTTGGTCTTTAAAGCTGTATCGTTAATATGGCGTTCGCGCGTGGCCTTACCGGAGTTCACATCAATAGCCACTAATGCTTCCGTATGATTAATAACTAATGATCCACCTGAGGGTAAGGACACAACTGGTTGCATCATTTCACTAATTTGGTCTTCCACCTTATGGGCAATTAGTATTGGCTGGCTTTCTTTGTATTGCTTAATACGTTTTGCGTGGCTGGGAACAAGTTTTTTAATAAAATCTTTAGCTTTTTTGTATGCTTCTTCGCCTTCAACAAGCACTTCATCTATGTCTGAACGGTAGGTATCACGCAAGGTGCGCTTAATAATATCACCCTCTTCATAAATCATGCATGGTGCTACAGAATCAAGGGTTTTCTTGCGCAGATCTTCCCATAGGTTTATTAAGTAATCATAGTCCCTTTTTATTTCGGTTTTGTTACGTTCCTGGCCCGCTGTACGTACAATAACTGCCATGTTATTTGGTATGTTTAACTCGCTAAGGATGTTTTTTAAGCGCTTACGATCTTTTTCGTTCTGAACTTTACGGGAAATGCCACCACCACTGCGGCCGGCATTAGGCATCAACACGCAATATCTTCCGGGTAAGGATAAAAAGGTGGTTAGGGCAGCACCTTTTGAGCCACGCTGTTCCTTCACAACTTGAACAAGCAAAATTTGGCGATTCTGCACAACTTCTTGAATTTTGTAGCGATAGCGCTTTTTGGTTGTATTTGAGGTTTTTGCTTTGTTTTGTTCTTCGTCAAGATCTTTTTCTTCTTCGGGATCAATATCTTCAATATCTTCGCTGGCTAATTCTGCTTCTAGTTCTTGGCGGTCAGCAATGGGTATACGATAGTAATCGGGATGAATCTCGGTAAAGGGTAAAAACCCATGACGATCCTCGCCATACTCCACAAATGCTGCTTGCAAAGATGGTTCTATACGTACTATTTTTGCAAGGTAAATGTTACTTTTTATTAATTTACGGTCGTGGGTTTCGATATCTAGGTGATTCAGTTTGCCATTCTCTATTATGGCAACGCGGGTTTCTTGCGGGTGAACCGCATCGATTATTAGTTGCTTCATTGCTTAAACTCCAAAAAAATACAGGGTAAAGTGCCATAGCACCTTCATTTTGTTCATTCACTGTGATTATTTAATCACAGTTAGCCATGGAAAAGCAAGGGGATTTAGAAAAATTTACGTAATATTTGAACAAATTTAAACGACAACTAACATAAAAAAAACAAGTACAAAGACCTGGTTTTTTTAAATCTTATATCTTATAAATAAATTGAAGATAGTCTAACTTTTTATGCCTGCAGCCTTTTTAAACTTTGCAATGAACTTAGCAATTTGGTCTTGGAAATCATTGCCAAAATTACCATTTGTGTCTGTAAATTTTAGGGCAAGAACAGGGGCACCTTTTCTATATGAAACATCACCGTCGGCTTCTAAAGCAACTTCTTTATTATTATAAGTAAAGCTTGCATAAGCTTTTGCTACTGATCCCCCCTTAACATTGGAACCTACGATCTTACCATTTTTATCCATCTTTAAAGTTCCATTTGAAGTAAATTTAGCATCGGCTAAATTAATAATTTCTTTATTTGCAATTATGAAATTTCGCATGGTGCTTATAAATAAAGGTGCAGTTTTATGAGCTATATCCATAAAGGTTAGCATTTCTTCAATCCTAGCTTCATCCGCAACAGGTGGAAGTGTAAAGGTTAGAGTATTTGTTTCTTCATCATAACTAACATAAACGTTGCTATTTGCATGGATTTGGTTCGCTGCGAGTATGAAACAGCAAATTGTAAGAAGTTTTTTCATAGGATATCCATATTTATAAAAATTCATTAAACTACTATATAAGTTTAGATATAACAAGTATTGTTTGTCTACTTAAATAAAAAATTAACTTTAAAACAACTTTTGCTTCAACTAACATAAAAAAACCAAGTGCAAAGACCTGGTTTTTTTAAATCTTAAATCTTATAAATAAATTGAAGCTAGTCTAACTTGTTATGCCTGCAGCTTTTTTAAAATCTTTAACGAATGCAGAAATTTGGCTTTGTAGTTCTTCGCTAAAAGTACTTTTTTTGTCTTTAAATTTTAGGGTAAGAATAAGGGCACCTTTTCTATATGAAACATCACCGTGTGCTATTAAATCAACCCCCTTTTGATTATAAGTAAAGCTTGCATTAGCTTTTGCATGTGATCCACCCTTACCTGTTGCTTTAATTTTTCCTTTATCATCCGTGATTAACTCTGAACTTGAAGTAAATTTTGCATTGGCAAAATCAATCTCATTATCTTTACTTTTGGTAATTATGAAAGTTTTCATGGTAGTTATAAATAGGGGCGTAGCTTTAGAAGCTAAATCCATAAAACTAAGCACTTCAGTAAGTGTTGATTCTTGAGCAGCAGGTGTTAATGTGAGTGTTACGGTGTTATTATTTTGAGCAATTGTAACTTGAGATGCTGGATCAACTGTGTTGCTAGGATGGATTTGGTTTACTGCGAGTATAAAACAGCAAATTGTTAAAATTTTTTTCATTGTGCATTCCTTTTTTGTAAAAATTAATTAAATTACAATATAATTGTAAGTATAATAAATTTACCGTGTCTATAAAAAAAATCATGTTGTGTAAAACTTTTTATTTTTTCTGTTTGCTGGTTGTTACTAATTCGGTTTGTGCCCAGCAACATGCGTCTGAATCAGTAGCATACGACAGCATTTTGTTGTCAAAAAAAGTTATTCCTAGTGTGGTTAAAGTATATGCTTACCGTAATCAGCATGAATTACTTGTGCCCTTTGATGATGACTTTTTAGAAAAATTTTTTTTTGGTAAATCTTCTCAAGTAGTGCCACCGGAACAACAATCAAGCGGTACAGGTTTTATTATTGAAAGCAACGCAGACGACAGTATCATTGTGACTTGCAACCATGTGGTCCATGGCAGCAATAAAATAGAGGTTGGTTTAAATAATAATCAAGTGCTAGAAGCAGAACTTTTATACGCTGATAGCAATGATGATATTGCTTTTTTAAAAATTAAAAAACATGACCTTCCCGCTTTGGAAGCAGAAAATAGGCCCTTAAACTTAGGTTCACCAATATTAATTGCTGGTAATATTTTTGGCCATAATCATATCAGTGTTTTTCCAGGATTTGTTTCGAATTTACAAAAATCCTTAGGAGACAAAATTGTTATTGAAACTGACACAAGTATAGGTCCTGGGGCATCTGGAGGGCCATTGGTGAATGCTTTTGGTAACGTTGCTGGTATGGCCTTTGCCGTGTTATCTAAGGTTGGTGTGGTAAGTTATTCTGTGCCCATAAGCTTAATAGACTATCATTACCGTACGGGTGTTTTAGGACAAGAAAAAGCTTGGTGGGGTATTGAAGTTCAGCAGCTTACTCCTGATATTGCAGAGGCTAAGGGATTAAAAGGCTTTAATGGTGTAATTGTAACAGCTGTGGATAAAAAATCACCCTTATCCAACATGCTGAAAGTCGGAGACGTTATTACAGCGGTTGATGGTAAACCTATTTCTTCACCTGTAGAATTCTATTTTTATGAAAAAATTTCGCTTATAACGCAGGATGTTAACTTAAATATACTTAAGGGTGATCATAAAAAAGAAATTATTTTTAAGCCCATTAAAGCCTTAAAACAAAAAAATACTGTTCTTGCTGGAAAAAACAATATTGCAAAGGGTGCTGTTTTTGAAGAAAGTAAGCATGGTGTTGTTGTGGAAAAAAGCTCGGAAAGTGGGGTTTTTCAAAAGGGAGACTTGGTTCTTAGCGTAAATGGCGTGAAAATTCTAAAACCACAAGATATAGAATTAGCATTCAACAGTAATACCCATGGGTATAGCGTAACTTTAAACCGTGGTGGTGGCATAATTACCCAACAGGTTATGGGGTATTAAAAAGTATTTTAAGCTTTTTCAAAAATACTACTTACTATTTTTAAAACGTTGTTAAAGGTAAGTTCACCTATATCCTTATGGGGATTAAATTCAACAAGTTCAAAGGCAATACATTTTCGATCATAATAGATACTTTTAATAGATTCACTGGAATCATTAAAATCTAAACCGTTTTCAACCGGAGTTCCCGTACCAGGCATGTGTTTGGGGTCTAAACCATCAATATCAAAACTAATGCCATATTGTGCATGGGCTTTGCGAAATTCTTTTAGTTTTTCCGATAGCTTAAAAATATTATTTTTTTTACAAAAATTTACGTTGACCTGTAAGCGTTTTAAAAGTTCTGCCTCACCAATTTCATAATCACGAATCCCATATTGATGAAACTGCTTATGCGAATATGCAGGGGGATTATTACTTAGGTTTATATAGGCCTTGTCACCATAGCCCATGAGCGCTGCCACAGGCATTCCATGGGGGTTGTTTGAAGGCGATGTTTCGTATGTGTGTGCATCCATATGGGCATCAATCCAGGCAATATGAACATTTTCTTTGCCTGCATTTCGAACACCATTCCATGTACCCATTGCCTGAGCATGATCACCACCAAAAATGATAGGAAAACGGTTTTTTCTTATGGCATTTTCAACGGTATACGATAGCCATCGGCAATTGTCCAGGCAACCTTGGTAGCGTATTTTTGGATCCAATGTTTGGCTATCTTCCACAGGCGTTTCATGGTGCCAGTAACTATAAAAGACTTCTACGTTAGTTTGTATGGGGCTGATAACATTATTAATAAGGTTACGGCTTAATAAGTAGCCTGGGCCATCTGCCGTGCGCATGTCGCCTGCGCCCCAACCTGAGCCGTTGAAAATAACCGTTATTGGCCGCATCTAGCTTGTATTACATTGTAGTGGATTAATGGTAGCAAGTTTGGCATTTCAGGTCCACGATCTTTGCCAGTTAAAAGTTGTCTTAGGGGTTGAAACAAGTTCTTACCCTTTAATCCTGTTGATTCTTTTATGGCGTTTGTCCATGTTTGCCAACTTTCAAGGGTTAAAGGGGCGGATGGCAAATGTTTAGATGCTGCATTTTTATAATTTAAATCACCATTTTTTCCTGGGCAATAGGAAGAATCAAAAAATATTTTTTCCCATTCAACAACATCATCTAAAGTTTCAATATTCTCTTTAATTAAATCCCACTGTGCTTGTGATATTTCGCTGCATCCAATATTTGTTAAACGGTTTTTGACTTCGCTAAACGGCATACTTAAATACAATTTATGGTTAAGCTGTGAAAGATCTTTAATTGAAAATTTTGGAGGCGTTCGACTAAAATGAGCCAGATCAAAACCTGTTACTAAATCTTGAATGTTTAACAAAGGTTCTACCGGCATGCTTGTGCCTAAACGGGCTAATAAACTATTTATCGCCATCGGCTCTATCCCTTTTGCTTTCATATCATTAAGGCTTAAGCTGCCTATACGTTTTGATAGGGGCCTGCCATCTTCATCCATTAATAAACTTGTGTGCGCGAATTCAAGGGGGTAGGGTGCGCCGTGGACTGCTTCAAAAAGTTGTATTTGTGTAGCTGTATTCGTAACATGATCTTCACCACGAACAATGTGCGTGATATTAAAATCAATATCATCAACAACCGAACACAAACTATATAAAAATTGCCCATCGGCGCGTATCAGTACCGGGTCACTAATTTGGGCAGCATCAAAGCTTACGTCTCCACGAATAAGATCATGCCATTTAATAGTTTCGTGTTTTAATTTAAAACGCCAATGGGGTTTGCGACCTTCTTTTTCGTAAGTTCGAACTTGTTCTGTTGTTAATTCTAGGCTAGCCCTATCGTATACTGGTGGTAGTTTTTTCGTAAGCAAGCGTTTACGTTTAAATTCTAGTTCTTCAGTTGTTTCGTAGCAGGGGTAAAGCCAGTTTTTTTCAATAAGCTTATCCCTAACTTCTATGTATTTATCAAAGCGTTCAGATTGACGAAACGTTTCATGGTATTCAATACCAAGCCATTCTAAATCTTTGAAAATTGCATCTTCATACCTTTTTTTCGACCGTTCATTATCGGTATCATCGATACGTAAAATAAATTTTCCATTATTTTTTTTGCTAAACAGGTAATTAATAATTGCTGCTCGGGCGTTTCCAATATGTAAATATCCCGTGGGTGAGGGTGCAAAACGTAAACAAACCATAGTTTAATATTTATAACTTATACAGATTTAAGATTTTAGTATAATCTATCACGCTTTACTTGACTACGTTTAGCCACCAAAGTCTTGATGATTTATTTTTTCTTGTATACTGGGTGATGGGCGGAATTTTTTTTGTTTGATATGAATTGGTGTGTAAACGTTAAAGTTTTTTGGTAATTCATCGGCTATGGGTTTATTGACTGGCGTACCATTAACGACAGCCATCTGACTAGGTTGAAATTGAAACTCTTCTGGGCTTTGGTCTTGTGATGTGGGCTTATTTAAACTGGCACCAACAAAAAATCCCCCCAGAAAAAATACACAGCCTAAGAACATAAAAGATGCGATTAAGCTAAAAATAATTGTTTTATTCATAGTAAATGTAAATTGCTCCGTAATATATTCATTATAAAGTTGTTGCCATAAACTGCTAGATTCTATTTTTCTATGTACTTGGTTGCCTTGGTGCAGTGGTATGGCCATAGGCCCGTGGTAAAACCTTGCAACATTTTGCCTTACGGGTATGCGTTGCTTATGAACGCTATGATTGTCATTAAATGCTGTTGGTAGGTTGTGGTTCGGTGGTGTGTAAGGCAGGTGTGCGTATGTGTGCCGCTGTTGGTCGGTATTGTATTGTTGACTGGTAAATCTGGCGGCGTACATAGGGAAAAATAAATAATTAATTTTTAATTAAAATTTTATCTTAAAAAAGGCAAAAAAGCGATATGATTTTTTTGAAAGCTGTTCCTAAAGAAGAATTTACCTACTTTCATAAAAGGATAGCAAAATTTAAAGTATTTTAAATGTATGTAATTTAAATTATATTTAAATTACTTTTAAAATTGGTGAGCTTCGAATGAGTAAGACACTTCGACTTGTTTTAATATTCATTATTGCTGTGTTTTGCTGGTTTAGTTTAGGGGTAAGGTATTATTTTCAGGAAAAAATTGTGGCAATTTCCAATAGTTTCTACGATGTAGCGAAAGATTATGGTGATGGTTTACAGCTTCGTAATTACCATACTATGAACACAAGCAGTGTTAAATTAGAAGGTGATAGGCAAGAAACCTTAAAGCAAGGTTTTCAAATGAACAAGGATTATATCTTTGGCGAAAACAAAAGTGGCTTAAATATTCCCATGACATCACCCGTGTTACAAAAAAAACTTGATGAAAAGTATTGGTGGGTAGCATTTGTGATGCCTTTAACCATAAAAACAGATGATCTACCACAGCCAAAATCTGATAAGGTAATATTAGGTGTTATTGAGCCTTTTAAAGCTTTGTCATACCAGTTTTTAACAGCTCAGGAACCAAATTTTGAAGCTGCAAGTGAAAAAATAAAGTTCATAGCTGATTCACACAAGCTTAAGCTTGCCGACACACCGTATTTAGCTTATTACAGCCCACCATGGGAAATCGTGAAAAAATATGAATTAATTTGGCAATTAGAAAACTAGTTATACCCGTAACGTGGTGCAGCGTTTTGAGGGTAGGTCGCTGTATTCTGAGGATAATTAGGATAAGGGGCATATCGTTGATTAGGCTGGGTATTATAGTTATTGTAAGTGCTTGAATTATATGTGCTAGGCTTTTGTGGTGCACGATTGGGATTTCCATTATTACTATAACGTGGATTATAATTATTTTTACTTCTGTTATCACCTTGGGTTCTTCTAGGGTTGTAATTGTTGTATTCTTCATCCTCATTGTTAGAATCACTATACCTGGGCTGCCTGTTATAACGGTCATCTGACAGTCTGAATTCTTCTTCTTTTTGTAATTCCATTTGTTGGCGCTTGTGTTCTGCAATAAGTTCAGGATCTAAGGGTTTAGGTCTTTTTCCATTTAACATTGCCTCTATTCTATCTAAACGTTCATTGATTAAGCGTTCTATATCTTTGATTAAGCGTTCTATATCTTTTAATATTTCCACTAAATTGGTGTTTGAATCGTTAGTTGAATCTTCTGATTTACTTGAATCGCCCTTTAATTTTTTTGTAGCTTGGCCTATTAACCCCTTAAGGTCAGAAAAATCTATACCTTTACTTGCGCCATCTGCAACAGCTTGATCTTCTCCCGAAGGGAGCGCACCAAGGTCTTTTAAAAAGTTTGATGCGTTAGCATTGCTTGCGCATAAAAAGATCAATGTTAAAAATATATTTTGCATAACTGTTGGCCGTAATTACTTAAAATCCACAGTATCAATAAAATATAAATTTTTAGTTAAATTAAGTTAGTATTAGTTAGGTTTTTTTTTTAGTATGTTAATTGCAAATTAGAAAATTAGGTTTTCCTGTGAAATATTTCTTAAGTATCGTCTGTGCAATTGCGCTTAATGCTGCAAATGAAGAAAATGTTAATCATGAGGATGGTTTACCACTAACGGCCAGCTGGGTTGTGGTTGGTGATCCAAATGCAACACTTATGAGCCCACCTGCTGATGAAAAATTTGTTCCTGAAGATTATTTTTTATCTTCAGAATCAGCCATTGATAAATCAACTTTAGCAATGGAATATTATAAAAATAAATGGTGGGTGCTTTCGCCATTGTTAGAAGCAAAAAGTGTAAGCCTATCAATGATTTGGTCGCGGCCCTTAATTGCAAGCGTTAATACTATACATTCCCATTGTGGTTGGAACCATAAGATGCATACACCTTTGGTTGATTTTTTTAGGGCTTTTCCAAGCCAAGAGCATTTAAACATAGGGCTGAACACATTAAATCAACTGTTAAACCGGCTTGATGAAAAAAGTTCTTTAAAAGATAATCTTACAAAAAATATGCTAAGCATAGTTAAGACGATGGAGAATCAATATAGTGATTCTGTGATTGGGCAGCCTATAAGTTGGTATAATCGCCTTAAAATTTGGTTGCACGGAGACAGGGAACAACTTTTACGCATTACTTGGCATCTTGAGAATACAAAAATAATGGTAGAAAAAGTTATTGCTAATCATCAGCTTGATAAAGTCTGTATTTTTTTTGATTTTCTTAGGTTGTATGATTTTTATAATCTTTTACCGGCAGAAAAGAATTATTTTCAGGCTTTCTTAAAACTTAATCAAGCACAGCAGGTTCAGTTACTTAGCTTTATGAAGGATCAAGAAAGAGAAAGTTTTGCAAATGTTGAAGACTTTTTAAAAGAAGTTGAAAGTCATGGAACAGATGAAGAAATAGCGAATAAACTCAATAGTTTAACGCTAAAACATAGTGATCTTGATGATCTTGATTAGGAATAGGTTATGAAAGCAGCAAAATATCAGTTGGAAGAAAACAAAAACTACGCATGGTGTTCTTGCGGCTTAAGTAAAAAAAATCCTTTTTGTGATGGTTCCCATAATAAAATTTCAGAAGGTGAAGAAAAAAAACAATCCTTAAAATTTAAGGTGGAAAAGACGGGCGAATACATGCTGTGTATGTGTAAAAAAACACAATCACCACCTTTTGCAAAAGATTGTGTATGTGCTTAATGGTTTTTTCTAAAAAATATATACCATGCCAAAGGTGATTGATGAAAATGACTTTAAACTTGGGGCAGCTTTAAGGATTAAGCGAAAAAGTGCAGGGCTATCTTTGCAAAATTTAGCACTTGAATTAGGTGTTTCTGCACAGCAGCTTAGTAAGTATGAAAAAGGCCAAAACCGTGTAACGGTTAATATGCTTAAAAAAATTGAAGAAACCCTAGAAAATTTTCGAAAAAAACATGAAGGAATGTATAGCTTTAATGATTCTCTAGGTAATTATAGTTCTTTAAAGGATTCTGCAGCTGATTTAACTGTTGATCAACAATTAAGTATTGAATTGAAAAACCTTAATGACGATCAAAAAAAACTACTACTAAAACTTCTACGTTCTTTCATTGGGTAAAGTTATACGAACTTCATTATCAGCGTACATTCCAAAAATTTCGTGGGCTTTTTCTGCTAATAAATCGAGATCAAGATAATCAGGCTTTAGCAGGCGAACTTCGTTTTCAAGGTTTTGTCGTTGCCTTTCTAGGGAAGCGAGATTTGTTTGTTCCCTACTTAAGCTTCGGGTAAGCCGCATGTAAGATATAACGCCGCGGTCTCCTTGAAAAATATGGTATATCAGGTACACAAATACAAAAGTTGTTAGTACCGGAAAAAGTGTTTTACGAAACTTTTCGATCATAAAAAGTATTGTGCCTTTGCACCAAGTTCAGCCTCTATGCGCAGTAACTGATTATACTTTGCAACCCTATCAGTGCGACATAGGGATCCTGTTTTTATTTGACCTGCATTAGTAGCTACAGCAATATCAGCAATGGTTGTATCTTCTGTTTCACCAGATCGATGGGAAATAACCACGCCATACCCCTGGCTTTGTGCTAAGTGAATCGCGTTTAAGGTTTCGGTAAGGGTGCCGATTTGATTAGGTTTTATCAGTATGGCATTTGCAGCATTTTGGTTAATGCCTTCGGCTAAACGCATGGGGTTGGTAACAAATAAATCATCACCTACAAGCTGGGTGTGCTCAAGTTTTTCTGTGGCATTGGCCCAGCCCTGCCAGTCTTCTTCGTCAAAACCATCTTCAATGGAATAAATAGGGTATTTTTTAACCAAACTATCATAATATTCTGTAAGTTCTGATGCGCTAAACTTCTTGCCCATCCCTTTAAAATTGTAGGTGCCTTTTTCATAAAGTTCTGATGCGGCAACATCAAGGGCTATAAATATATCTTTTTCGGGTTTGTAGCCTGCTTTTTCAATAGCTTGAATGATAAGGTCAAGGGTTTTTTCTGTATCGCCTATGTTGGGTGCAAAACCACCTTCGTCTCCAACAGCTGTAACCATCCCTTTACCTTTTAAAATATCTTTTAGGGTATGAAAAATTTCTACCCCCATGCGCATAGCTTGATGGAAAGATTCAGCTCCAATAGGGGCAATCATAAATTCCTGAATGTCTAGGGGGTTATCTGCGTGGGCGCCGCCATTAATGATATTCATCATTGGTATCGGTAAGCGAAATGCATTTATGCCACCAAGGTATTGGTATAGGGGCAAGCGGAAATTATTCGCACAAGCCTTTGCACATGCAAGACTAACCCCTAAAATAGCATTGGCCCCAAGGTTGCTTTTGTTTTCTGTGCCATCCAATTCAATCAGAAGGGAATCAAGCTGTTCCTGGTGGTGAATTGGTTGACCAACAAGTGTCTTTGCGATAATTGAGTTTACGGCTTCAACGGCTTGTAAAACTCCCTTACCATATAGGCGTTTTTTATCACCATCGCGTTTTTCTACCGCTTCAAATTTACCCGTAGATGCACCAGATGGCACAGCAGCTCTACCGATAAAGCCTTGTTCTGTTATGGCATCAACTTCCACAGTTGGGTTTCCACGAGAATCAAATATTTCGCGCGCTAGAAGGTGTTTTAAAATGATCATTAGATACGGACTTGTTTGAATATATTGCCAATTATAAAAGCTTGGATTTTATCTGTAGTCAAGGTCGATGATGGGATTTGTATGTTTTTCTTTTACAATATGAAAAATTTAAACCAGAGGTTTTAAAAATGGATCCGAAAAGAGAGCTTAAAAAACTATATTTAATGGCCTTTCAGGAAAATGACATAAGTTCATGCATCAAAATTGTCAAAATGCTATTTGATGTTGAAATAAAGACAAATCCTTCAGAGCCAAAAGAATTTTCCCAGCAAGATTTAAAAGTTTTTTTGAAAAAATTAAAGAAAAAATAACCTATTCGCATATTCATTCCATAAAGGTATGACTTTTATTCTAACTTTTTGTATTCTAGCTTCAGGAAAAAATAAAGAAAAAACTATCAATGAAAGCAGAATATTCAGATTTTTTTATAAGTATTGATGAATCTTTAGCCATTTTACGGAGGTTCCTTTGACCATGGTAAGGTTGATCAGCGTTTAGCAGAATTACAACTCGCTGCGAATGACCCAGATTTGTGGAATGATCCACAGGCTGCACAAAAAACTTTACAGGAAAAAGAAAAGCTACAGCAAAGTGTAAAGCAATATAAGGATTTTGCCAGCCAAACCGAAGATTTAAAAGATCTTATCGAATTATGTGAGACTGAAGAAGATCACATTGCTGAAGCAGAAGCTTTTCAAGAATTGCAATCTTTAAAAGTTCAGGTGAAAGATGCAGAACTTGCTAGTTTATTAAATGGCGAAGCAGATGATTGTCATGCTTTTTTAGAAGTTAATGCCGGAGCTGGTGGAACTGAATCTCAGGATTGGGCTGAAATGCTGGTACGAATGTATGGGCGATGGGCAGAAAAGCGTGGTTTTAAAACAGAAGTTATTGATCGAAATCCAGGTGAAGAAGCTGGCATTAAATCGATGACTATCAAAATTTCTGGTTTTCAAGCCTATGGCTGGTTAAAAAGTGAATCTGGTGTGCATCGGTTGGTGCGTATTTCTCCCTTTGATTCTAATGCACGGCGCCATACAAGTTTTGCATCTATTTGGGTTTATCCAGAAATAGACGATCGTATTGAAATTGCCATTGAAGATAAAGATATTCGCATAGATACCTACCGTGCTTCTGGTGCAGGTGGTCAGCACGTTAATAAAACCGAAAGTGCTATACGTATAACTCATTTACCTACAAAAATTGTTGTACAATGCCAGAACGATCGTTCCCAGCACAGGAACAAAGCCCAAGCCATGAGCATGTTAAAGGCGCGTTTGTATGAATATGAACTGCGCCAGCGTGAAGCAGCCGCATCCGTAAATGAACCTAAAGGTGATATAGGTTGGGGGCATCAAATTCGTTCGTATGTTATGCAGCCATACCAATTGGTTAAAGATACAAGAACGAAGGTGGAAAAAGGAAATACACAAGCCGTGCTCGACGGTGATCTTGATGATTTTTTACGTGCTAGCCTTGCGGATAAAATTAATTGTTGAAACAACAATTAGCGTATTACATATTTGGAATAAACATATATGAATAAGGGAATATGCGTTATTTTATACTTTGTTTGTCAATAATATTTTTACAAACGCTTTTTTTACATGGTGCAGAAGGTCAACAGTTCTTAGCAACTTCAAAAGCAAAGTTACTTTTTTGCGCCAATTTTTTGCAAAACCTGCTCTTACGCAATGGAAAGAACAATAACTTTAAGTCTTTCATCTTGAGTTAAGATATTGGCCTCAGCTGAAAGTAAGTTATCAACAAAAGTAATAGCACTAACATCAGTTTCTAGGAATTTATGACACAAATTACTCCCTACAAAACCCGCACCATCAATAATAAGAACATTCTTATTTGAAAAGTTTATGCTAATCCTTTATTTCTTTACAAATGGGTAAACGTTTCTTCAACACCATATTCCTTGTCATAGCCAATTGTTTGTTTTACTCTATCCACAAGTCCTACCTTAGTTTTCCAACCAAAATCATTATCTGTTTGGATGCAGAATTGAATAAGCATCATCCGACTCTCTGCTATTACTTTGATTCTCAGGAAAATTCATTGAGCCAGGTTCTTAGCCTAGGAATAAGCACGCCTAATACTTCATTTTAAAGGACAATTACTTTGTTCTAAAGTATAATTTCATGAAGTAGTTATGCATATTGATCCTGTTTTGAATAAGAAATCAGCAGTTTAATAGATAACGCTCACAAAAAGTCCACTATATCTACGAATGAATATGAGCACCAACCTTGTGTAAAGGTCTTATATTATTGTATAAGTTTTGGATTTTTTTATTTATGGTGAATGATAAACGACCCAAAGGATATAAGAAAAATCCCAGAAAACCAGAATTTTATTATTAAACTTTAGCAAGAAAGAAATAAAGTACTAAATAGTATATAAATTAAGGGTCTTTGCAATCACGCTTTTTATAAGGATATAATATAACCCAGCCTAAGCCGGGTTATATTATAAAAGTCGGATTTAATTTTTTTTCTAGGGTCCTTTGTCCCTTAACGGCGATCGCCAAATAAATTTAGCAAGGCCAAGAACATATTTAAGAAACTTAGATATAGCTTTAAGGCACCAATGATTGATTTTTTCATAGTTGTTTCATGGGAATCTGCCTCATAGTAAAGTTCCTTGATCATCTGTGTATCATAGGCTGTTAGGCCTGTAAAAATAAGCACAGTAAAAATAGAAATTGCAAAATCTAAAGCAGAACTTTGCATGAACATGTTAACCACACATGCAATGATAATACCGATAACACCCATGAATAAAAAACCACCAAAACGGCTTAAATCTGTATTTGTGGTGTATCCATATAAGCTTGTACCAAGGAACATGCCTGCTGTGATGAAAAACACTTTAAATATGCTTGTGCCCGTATAAATAATAAATATACTGGCAATGCTTATACCCACAAGGGCGCTGTACACCATGAATGTGCCATAGGCGGTCGATGCGCTCATTTTATTAATGCGTGCACTTAGGTAAAATACCATTGCCAGTGGAGCAAAAATAAAAACATACATTAACGGTGAACCGAAAATAATGTTCATCAAAGTTACAGATTGTGATACAAAATAGGCAAATCCACCGGTAATGGTTAAACCCATAGCCATAATGCTGTAAACCCTAAGCATGTGGGTGCGTAAACCCTTATCGATATCATAGGATCGGGCTGATGTCCGCTGAATAGGATCGTAATTGTCTGACATAATATTCTCCTTGAAAAAAATATATTCCTATTATAGCAAAATATACCCGACTTTCACAAGAATTTATACAACAAAAGGCCATTAATAAAAAAACATCTGCATAATTCTTTTTGGTAAATTACACAGATGCTTTGTTATATTTTTCTATAGAAAACAACAAATCTTTAAGATTTTTCTTAAATA
The DNA here is from genome assembly GCA_964351815.1 of uncultured Verrucomicrobiales bacterium. Lineage (GTDB taxonomy): Bacteria > Pseudomonadota > Alphaproteobacteria > Paracaedibacterales > CAITNM01 > CAYGPH01. Next base: position 56,168 of record CAYGPH010000001.1, read on the forward strand.
CTGAAATTATTATCTTCTACCTGCCTGAAACTTTTTATAGTCTTCCACTTCTTCTTCAAGTTCATTAATTCTTTGCGCATTTTTGACTGGCATTTGTTTAAGGCGTTCTAAATGGGTAGCCATAAAGCTGTAATCTTGTTTAGTTTGTTGGCGCTTCATATATATTTTTTCAAGTTCTTCTAGCGTAGTAGCTGATGCATGTAATTCTTCAAGGCGCCTAATTAAGTCATTTTTATCTATTCCTTGACCTGTTAAAGGCTTGTCATACAAGCAAAGACTTTCAAACTGTTCATAGACATTTAAAACCTTCATAAGATTATCTATATTTCGTGCGATATTAAAAAGCTGCCTAAGCTTTTCTTGTACTACGTTTGAATTAATTACTGTTTCTGGCATGGGGTTTTTTTTCAGGAATTTATTCCATTCGTTAAAAACGGTAACGACACCATCAGGATCAAGCGTGTTTTCTAATAATCTTAAAAAAGCCTTTTCTACGGTTTTCAAATCTATAGCTGGATTTTTTTCATATGCATCGACAATCCTGTGTTTTGCTGCGGTCAAGTTTGCTCCTGAATATGATCGGTCAAAATTTACAGGAAAAACTGCGAAAATGCCTGTGTTTTGTTTTGGTGAAGAGCGGGCGGCCATTGCCTTAAGCATTTCTGGAGTGTATGTTCCTTGCGCAGCGGCAAACAAAGTTGTTGTTGATAGCAAAGAAGCTGCTATAAATACTGATAATCTTTTCATTTTTTGTCCCTTTAAAATGGATTTTCTATTTTATAGAAATCTACAAACATAAATAAATATAAATTAATAAGTACTAAAAAAGTATTAACCTAAAATTTAAAATTAATTTTTTTAAAAATACTTAGTGTGAAAGAAAAAAGGCTTCTTACATTTTAACAGATGCCAAAACGATCCCTTGTTTTGCCAGGATATCAGCACGTTCATTACCTTCTATGCCGCTGTGGGCTTCTACCCATTGCCAGGTTATTTCACGATCTTCATTTAAGAAATCCAATTCCTCCCAAAGATCCTTATTTTTCACGTCACTGTTTGCCGCTGTACGCCAGTTATTTTTTTTCCAGGTTTTTATCCAGCTTGTGATACCATCGCGCACATAGCGACTATCCGTATAAAGCGTAACATTTAAATGATAGGGAATGTTCTGCAAGCCTTTAATGCATGCTAGCAACTCCATACGGTTATTTGTGGTGTTAGATGCACCACCATACAATTCCATAGAATCGTTTTCAAAGCCCTAACCACCTGGATAGGGGAAACTATAAATGGTATTTCATTTAGCACCTAATCTTGTCTGATATGTTATGAACAAGTACAGTTTATATCATGTGTTTGCACCAATTTTATCGCTCTGCTAGGTTGATGCATAAAATTACAAAATTAACTGTATGGATACGTTCATAGAATTTATTAAAGAATGGGGATATTGGGCCGTTTTTCTTGGTGCCATAGTAGAGGGTGAATCCGTTATTCTTACGGCATCTGCCTTAGCAGCCCTTGACTATATGAATATATATAAGGTTGCAACCATTGCTTTTTTCACAACGCTTATTGTTGACCAGTTAACCTATTTTGTTGGCCGTTATTACGGTCCTGCGTTTTTCAAAAAATTCCCAAAAATGCGCCAGAAAGCTGATAAGGCTTTTCAGTTGCTTAGGCGCTATGATACGTGGTTTATTCTTACCTTTCGCTTTGTATATGGCGTAAGAACCATTAGCCCCATTGTCATTGGTTCAGCAGGTATTCCCCCAAGCCGTTATATTCCCCTAAACTTTATAGCAGCAGTTATTTGGACAGTGGTTAGTTGCTATGCTGGTTATTCCATGGGTAATACCATTGAACATTTAATGGAAAATGTTGAACTGGTTAAAACCTATGTTATGTGGGGAACGATAATTCTTGCAGCCTTAGTTATTGCGTATTTTGTCTTTCGCAAAAGAAAAGTTGAAAAGATATAAACCCATAGTGAAAATGAAAAAAGTTTTCTATAATTAATCAACTGAAAGTAGGCGATCTCATATGTTTTTATTAAACCCTTTATTGCGCGTTTTACACGAAGCACTAAGTTTATACCAAATGGCTGTTGTTATTTATATCATTCTTCTGCTGTTACAGCAGTTCGGTATAATCAATAGTTATAATGTTGTTGTAAGTAGTGTAAGTAATTTTCTAAACGCTATAATTGATCCCGCATTAAAACAGATTCGAAGGGTGCTTCCCTCCATTGCTGGATGGGACCTTTCACCGATTGTTTTGGTGTTTGCCATTCACTTTGTCCAATATTTACTCTTGGAAATTTTAAAACAAACCCTATCTTAAAATGATACGACAAAAAAAACGTGAGAAAACCCTAAATGATTGATTTATATTTACCGGAAAAAGCACCATCGCACCGGCAACAAAAAGTTGCTGAGGAAGTAAAGTATATTGTTGCTGAATTGATGCGAGATGATAATTTGCCCCTTACTAGGGTTGATGAGGTTCTTCTAAAACCTAATGCACCGATTACAATAACCCGGGTTGATATTTCACCTGATTTACGTCATGCAACCGTATACGCCATGCCTTTAGGTGGAATTGACCAAGATAAAATGGAAAAGTACCTTAAGGAAAATGCCTGGTATATAAAAACTTACGTGGCTAAAAATTTAAAAACGCGCATTAGCCCAAGGTTAACCTTTAAACTTGATTTACAATTTGCTGATCATGAGCGTATAAATAAACTTCTTGGGAAAAATATTCCTAATTAACAACAATTTTTGTTTGCTCAGGCGGATCACCAGCAAGCCATGTGTTAAAACCTAACCCTTGCTTTCCATTTAGGGTTGTTGCTTGGTTGTCGTCATTTTTCAGCCTCAGGCATAAGCTAACCTTTGGTAAAGTCCCTAAATATTGCCTAAGGGATTTTTTTAATAGGGTGTAGGTAGAACCCCCAAGCTTAGGATTTTTAAAAGGTACAAAGTGTTTTATTTGTTCAAAACTTAAGTTATCAGCTAGCAAATCAAATCCAGCATTTTGGTCCCAGGTTCCAGTACCTAATATGAGTGATTGACCAAGCACATTATGTTTTTCCTGCCTAGTACAAAGGTAACTACCATCTGTATTGGGGGCACGTTTCCAAGATCCTTGATGCGGCATTACCTGAAACGTTATGTTCGTAAGGCCGTTTAACATTAACAGCAATCCTTGCAAAGACCTACTTTGCCGCCACAAACAATCAAAAAATAGGGCCTGTTGTTTGACACTACTTAGCTGGTAACCACTTAGGTATCGCATAACAACCCCTGCGGGAGAATGGTAGGATTTTTTATGGGATAAATGTGGAAAGCGCTTTGCTTGAAAAAGATGATACAAAGCCATTAAACGATGGTGAAAAACATCTAAAAAAGCCATCATAGCCGTATCTTTAGCTTTTAAACGTTCTAAAATAAGCTCTTTAAAAGGCTCTGGTAAGGGTGCATTTAAGTTTACCAAAGAAAAAATATTACTACTTAATTTTGGCCGTCCAGTTTTCATTAATTGCAAAGATTCAATTACAGTGCTACTTGGGGATGTTTCAGGGTGGGCAACAACCTTAATCACATCCCGATGGGGATCTATATTTTTCCCAAACCTTGGGTTTAATGGCCGCATGGTTTCAAGCAAATAAATAAGCTGATGTATATCTAGCTGCTGGGGTTCATGAATAATTTTTTGTAAAAGGCTATATTTTTTTGTCATTTTATTGTGATTATAGGGTTATAAGTGTTCCGGGTTTGAAGGCAAAAGTATACTTAAGGTCAGGACTGTCTGGATCTTCAACTGTTAGTTCAATGAACCGTTGCCAATCGACCAATTGACTAAAGTAATGTTGTAATATGCTTGCAAAAATAGTGTTTGAACCGCCGTTAGTTGAATGCAAATCTATTTGTAATTCAACATTAAACCCTTCAACATAACCTTTCCAGGCAATTTCTCCGAACCTTCGTGTTTGTGGGGAAATATTTAAGTTATGTAAATCACGCGTAAGTTGATGGCTTTTGCCAGGGTAACGATTAAGAAAAATCTCTGCTAGGGCTTTGATATGTTTTAAACCATCACTGCCATTAACGGTGCCTATATAATTGTTTGCTAGCTGGCTTATGGTTAACCAAAGGGTGTCTCCATCTTCAGGGCTATAGGCTTGTGGCACAGGTTTTTTGATAAGTTTAAAACGGTGGGCTGCAATTTTTTCTTCAGGCTCAAAAACTGTGTTTTCCGTTAGTTCATTGGCTAAATAGCGATTTGTGCAGGTAATTTCTGCAACGGCCACAACATCCTTATTTCGGGCAGGATGAAACGCATGGTCTATAAAGGAAACAAACATATCTGTTCCAGGGCTTCCCCTTAATAAAGCTGGGCGCCTTTTAGCGTACCAAAAACAGTTTTTTTCTTGATCAAAATCTAAGCGACTGTAAAAAGGTAAATAGTTTACTGTTTTTTGTGTTGCGTCTTCTAACCCAGAAATTGAGTTAATAGCGTATATTTCCGTTGTGCGTTCCCGCCTGGTGTCAGGAATTAAGCGATAATGCACCTGCTGATGGTCGATACGTAAAGGATCGGATGGTTTGTTAAACAAATTAATAATTGGTGTGCAAAAAAGTTGTAATTGATCAATTCCTGCGCCAGCATTTTGCCACAAATTTGTATCCTTAAGGGAAATAATTAAACGCAAGGTTTTTTTGTTGTTTGCAGACGCAATAGCTTCATGAAGGCCAGTGAAGCGAAGGAAGAAAAACTTTTCTGGACAATGGAAATATTCTTGTAATAGGGCAAAGCTATGGTGATTTTGGGGTTCAAGGGGTAAACCTACTTCCTCACGGCTTAATCCAACCTGTTCTATCTGACCAGCCGGAAAAATATTATTATGCTCATCAGCAACATAAACGCCCGTATTTAAACACAACAGGGTCTGTAGGGCCGCATTCGCTTTTACCCAATCGTTGCCCATAAAAAAAACAAGGTTTGTTAGGTTTAATTTTTGTAAATCTTCCTGGCAGCTTAGGGTGATTTCAAGTACTGCTTGATCAGAAAAATTATTATTTTTTGCCGTATAATTTTCATGGATAATGGCATTTTCTACTTGAATTGGCCAAACCATTACATCGTAAACTGTGCGAAAACGGCATTGTAATTGTTCTTGGCTTCTTGCCAATAGTTTTGTGCCCTTGGGTACCAATACGCCTTTACCCTTAGCAAATTGAACTGATTTCTTATCAATTTGGCTAATCGCCATTGATGGTGTTGGTCGTACTAAGTGGGGGTATAAAACATTTAATAAGGCCTGGGCTGTTTCCGGGTGGTGATCATCAAGGGTTTTGGATAACCTGGCGGTTAAATAAGCAAAAGATTCCAATAAACGTTCAACGTGTGGGTCCGAAGATTCTGTTTCACTGTAATCTAGCCGGTGAGCAATTTTAGGATGTTGTTTAGCAAAGTCACGGCCTGCATTGCGCAAGTATGCCATTTCTTCTTGATAATAAGCAACTAAACTGCCATCAACCTTGGCCATGGGATATTTTTTTTAAACTTTAACAAAAATTTTAGCAGTTATTCTCTCCAAGACTCAAGTAAGATAATCCACTTGGTTCTTGGAGAAACTAATTAGCATGTTAGGCTAGCATGTATTTTAATGCATATTGTTTCTAATAACACATTTCAAGGGGACTGCAGTGGCTAAAACCAAAGTCATCTTTCACGTTGTCGCCAAAATATTCTGGATCTTCAGGTTTTTCATGGTCACTGGGTTGATAATTTTCGTTTATGGACCCTTTGCAAGTGCTTGTTGGGCTATTTTGATTCTTTTGTCAAAAAATGGATATGCGTTTTGTTGTAGAATTAAAATCTGATAAACTCGGGTAACGTTGAATTTTTAACTTATTATTCCTCTCAGTTAAAAGCCCGGTATTCCTTTTTTCTTCTTCAAGAAAAGAAGAACACGTTCCAATTGAACCATCTTTTACCACCGGACAATGCATGGAAATTGCTTGGGTATTTTGCAGTTGTAAGGGTTTATCCAAACTTCCGGGGATTTCTTTTCCGGTAATCACGCTTAGCAAACTGGTAACAAAAAGAAACATGAAATACTTTGAAAACTGCATTTTTTTTATTTCCACTATTAATACCTTAATGTTTGACTCTTCTAACAATTAACTAAAGTTTCTTTCTTAATAATGGGTTAATTGTAAATGATTTGTTCCAATACCTCGCCTTTTATTTTTAGCTTAGCTAATATGGGCCAAAATTAAGAAACTTATTTTTCCTTTATGACCCTGCATCTTGTTGATGGTTCTGGCTACATCTTTCGTGCTTACTATGCACTGCCACCTTTATCTACTCCAGAGGGTGTTCCAGCTGGTGCCGTTTACGGATTTACGAACATGCTACTGCGGCTTATGGAATCCGTTAAAGATGATCGACTGCTTGTCGTTTTTGATGCTGGACGACAAAACTTTCGGCATAATTTATATCCTGACTATAAAGCAAATCGCGCTAGTCCCCCCGAAGATTTGATTCCACAGTTTTCACTTATTCGTGAAGCCTGTAATGCATTAGGTGTCCCATGCCTCGAAATTCCTGGTTTTGAAGCTGATGATATTATCGCAACAATGTCTGTTAGGGCCAGTGCCGAAAATCAAAAAACACGAATTATTTCAGGCGATAAAGACCTCATGCAATTGCTTAATCAGCAGGTGGAAATGTTTGATCCTGTCAAAAATAAACCTGTGGATGCGGAAGTTATTTTTAATAAGTTTGGTGTTACAGCCGATAAGGTAATAGAAGTTCAAGCCTTATGTGGTGATAGTTCAGATAACATTCCGGGTGTTCCTGGAATTGGTCCTAAAACAGCTGCAGAGCTTATTCATACCTTTGGTGATGTTGAAACCCTTTTAGCAAAAGCTGCCACAGAGATTAAGCAACCTAAACGACGCCAAAGTTTGATTGATAACCGTGAACTTGCCCTAATTTCCAAACAATTAGTGACCTTAAAAACTGATGTGCCTTTGCCATATGGTATAAGCAGCATACCTGATGTAAAAACAGATTTCACACAATTGCATAGTTTTTTAGACCGCATGGGGTTTAAAAGTTTAAGCAAGCGTTTGCAGCAAAAAGGCATGGGTGGGCATGAACCATTATTAAGTGCTACTCAACAAGTTGTAAAGCAACAAATTGAATCCATTTGTATTACCGATGAAGCGACTTTAAAAAAGTGGTTGTTAGATGTTGAAAAAACCGGACTATTGGTTATAGATGTGGAAACGACCGGCCTAAACACGCGTACTGCTGATTTGGTTGGAATTAGCCTTGGTGTTAAGCTAAATACCCTATGGCAAGGTGCCTATATTCCCGTTGGGCATAAAACAGAAAGCCAACAATTACCCCTTGCTTTGGTCAAAACCCATTTAAAAAAATTACTTTTAAACCACCAGATTACCAAAATTGGTCATAACCTTAAATTCGATATGGCTATCCTTGAACGCTATGGCTTACCGATTAAAAGCTTACAAGATACCATGTTACTATCCTATTGTTTGTATGCAGGATTGCACGGTCATAGCATGGATGAATTATCTGAACGTTACTTAAATTATAAGCCGATTGGATTTAAGGAGGTTGCCGGTATTGGAAAAAAACAAGTGACATTTGATGAGGTTGATTTGGAAAAAGCAACCCAGTATGCGGGTGAAGATGCTGTTATTACAGGAAAATTATATGATTTTCTGCAGCCTCAACTAGTCGAAAAACAAGTGAATCAAATATATTACACCGTAGAACGCCCTTTAATTCCTGTAATACAATCTATGGAAAAGATTGGTGTAAAAGTTGATCGTGAAAGTTTAGAAAATATCGGTAAAAGTTTTCTAGCCCAAATTACAGATCTTGAAAATGAAATTATTGGCTTAGCGGGAGAGGAATTTAACGTGGCATCACCGAAGCAGTTAGGTGAAATTCTATTTGATAAGCTTGGTCTTCCTAAGCCAAAAAAAACAAAAACTGGCACCTATGCAACCGATACCAAGGTGTTGGAAGATCTGGCAAATCAGGGTTACGCCATTGCTGATAAACTTATTGCATGGCGGGGGTTAAGCAAACTTTATTCGACCTATGTAGAGGGTTTACTAGAAGCCCAAGATTCCATTACCCAAAGGGTTCATACTTGCTATTCAATGGTTGGCGCTGCAACGGGTCGTTTATCATCATCTGACCCGAACTTGCAAAATATTCCTGTTCGAACGAATGATGGCCAAAAAATTCGTAAAGCTTTTATAGCAGATCAGGGTTATACGCTTTATAGCCTAGACTATTCACAAATTGAATTACGCCTTTTGGCTCACTTTGCAGATGTTCCAACACTGCAACAAGCTTTTGTTGATGGTCAAGATATTCATAAGATTACTGCTATGGAAGTGTTCCATAAAACTGAAAGGGAAATGACACAAGAATTGCGCCGGCAAGCCAAGGCGATCAACTTTGGTATCATCTACGGCATCAGTAATTTTGGTCTTGCCAAACAATTGCAATGCAGCAATGGCGAAGCTCAAGATATTATTCGTCATTACTTTGAAAAATACCCAGGTATTCAAGCCTATATGGAAGCCTATAAGGAATATGCATCCCACCATGGTTATGTGAAAACCCTGTTTAATCGACGTGTACATTTACCCTTCATTAAGGATCGTAATTATAATTTACGCAACTTTGCTGAACGCCAAGCCATTAATGCACCTTTACAGGGCAGCAACGCAGATATTATTAAAGTTGCTATGGCAAAAGTATTTGATTTTTTAAAAGACAAAAAAACCCGCATGCTGTTACAAGTGCACGATGAATTAATTTTTGAAGTGCCAGAAGAGGAAATAACTACAGTGCCACAACAACTGCAAACAATTATGCAGGGAATTACCCAACTTAAAGTACCGTTAAAGGTTGATATAGGTTGTGGCCCCAATTGGCATGCAGCCCATTAAACAATGCCAGAATCATTCCTACCATCAGTTGCGCCAACCCAAGCCTATGCATTATATATTCATTGGCCCTTTTGTGCTTCAAAATGTCCATATTGCGATTTTAATAGCCATGTACGTAAATCATACGATGAAAAAGCCTGGACAGATGCCATTATTGCAGAAATTAATCAGGCTTTTATAACATTTTCTCCAAAGGAAATTAGTAGCATTTTTTTTGGTGGCGGAACACCATCGTTAATGGCGGTAGAATCGGTGGAAGCTATTTTGCTTGCCATTGACCGCGCTTATCCCTTAAGTACTATTCCAGAAATTACCTTAGAAGCTAATCCAGGTTCCGTAGAAAATGCAAAATTAAAGGGTTTTCGTAAGGCAGGGGTGAATCGGTTATCCATAGGTGTGCAAAGTTTTGATCAAAAGCGGCTTGCATTTCTTGGCCGTAAGCACAGTGTAATAGAAGCCAGGCAAGCCCTTGAACTTGCATATAAAACCTTTGGTCGTGTCAGCTTTGATTTAATCTATGCAACCCCTCAGCAAGATTTAAAAGCTTGGGAAGCAGAATTAACCAGTGCTTTAAGCATTTATGATCCTGATCACCTTTCTCTTTATCAACTAACGATAGAACCAAATACGGTTTTTCAAGAACGGGTTGCCCGGGGGGATTTTATGGTACCTAACGACGATTTAGCAGCAAGATTTTATCAATTAACGGCTGATATAGTTGCTGATAAAGGCCTTAAGGCTTACGAGGTTTCTAACTACGCAAGGCTAGGGCAAGAATGTTTGCATAATTTAAGTTATTGGTGTTATCAGCCCTATATTGGTATAGGGCCAGGGGCCCATGGTAGACCAGGTATTGATGGGCAAACTTTTGCCACGACCCAAACAAAAGTTCCAGAAAAATGGTTAAAGGCTGAACAGGGTAAGCGTTATTTAGAATATCATGCCCTAACCCATGAACAACAGCAGCGAGAATCACTTATTATGGGTTTGCGTAGCACAAGGGGTGTGGTTTGGCCCTATACTGAGATGAATCGCGTTCACCAGCTTGTAAATCATAAATTACTAATGTTAGATAATCAAAACCAGAAAATTCTGCTTAAGCCCACTGACAAAGGCTTGCTAATGGTAGAGGGAATGCTGAATTACCTTCTAAATTAGGTCAATAAAAACATATTCGAATTTCGCAAACTTAATCTTCAACCCCTTTGCATAAAAAAATTGCTTTAGGAGGTTAAAGATTAAGAATTGAAATGTTTACCTAGGGCTAGGTTAATTAATAGCTTAAAAATTAAAAAAGCTCGGAAATTTAGGCATTGGTCTCATTTTAGGCATTGGTCTCATTTCACGCACAGGTCTCATTTCACGCCTAGGCAAAGCTGCTCCATTAAGAAAAAATCCTGAAGATTGTCTGCTTGATAAGAATTGCTGATGTGAAGCAACACCATTTATTGTTCTTGTGGTGCTACTGTTGTATGATTCGGAATGAGTCCATGCCATTATGATGGGTAAATTGTCTTGTAACGTTGCATCTGCTTGTAACGCTGGTGCTGCTACTTGTAAAGTTTGAGCTACCTGTAACGTTGGAGCTGCTTGTAACGCTGGTGCTACTTGCGCAGGAGCTGCTTGTAACGTCGGAGTTAGTTGTATGGATGTGCGCATATAACTTAAAATACTATTTATTTCTCCCTTATTTTTTTCCTTAGAATCTTGTTTTAAACATTCCCATTTAAAACCTTTAAGCGGGCTATTTTTACTTGCAAAACACTCAAGGGGTCTCTGGTTAAAGCTTTTGACAGAAAGTAAAATTAAATGAAAGACAAAATCATCAACGTTTTCGTATGTGCTATCTAAAAGTTGCATAGAAAAGTCACCATCCGAATTTCTTGCACTATTGCTTTTTTTCACAAAGCTGCACATTTCATTTTCTATTTCTTGCAATGTCATTTTTGAGGATGAGATCGACATAGAGTCATCTGAACTAAATTTGCTATCTATAGTTGATAAAATTATCGCTGCAAACACCTTTTTTTTAAGTTTTTTATTTTCAATAGAAGAAAACAGTCTGATTGACATATTTTGATTAATATACTCTGGCAAAGAAACAAGTTGCAAAATTTCATTTTCTACCTGGTAACTTTTAAAAAATTCTGCAGGTGTTTTTTCATTGTCGTTTTTATCATCATGCGGGATGCACGTGTTAATTTTTAACGCATAATCTTGAAGAGCTTGATCATTTTGAAATATTGGTGCAAATTTTGTGAATTCACTTTCCTGTCTATATTCGTTTTTTTGAATGCCTGCTGCATTAAGGGCGCATAAGCACATAACAAGAAGGGTCAAATATTTTTTTGGATCTTTATAAAACATAATTAAACTTTGATTGATTAACTATCACCTATATAAGTATTAGAAAAATGATTGTCAACGTTTAAGCAATATAAATTATGAACTATTTTTTTTGTTCATACTTTTTATTCTTAAGAATAGGCGCTATAGCCAATAGGCAAAGACCATATAAAAGTATTAAGCATCCGAACCAAAAGAAAACAATCAGTGGCTTGTATAAAAATTCTGCACACCAATGGCCATCATGGTTTGTGTAAATCACGGCATGGATTTGGTGAAAGCCAAAAGTGCGCCAATCTCCTTGGTGTTTAACGATGTTATTAACATTAAAAAATTGACGATTTGGACTTAGCAAACGTTTAAAATCATCGAGCTGAAAATGTATCATTTCTCCGTCAAAACCAGGCCCTTTAACGCTTTTGTGATCTCTTATAACAATCGAATGGTTTGCAAAGGTTATTAAATTTTATAATTTTAATCTTCAATACCTTTTCAGAAATAATTACGTAAGGTATGGAATACTTTTAAGCTATTTAATAAAAATCTTCAGCCTTAGCTTTTTTTTTGGATAGTTTTTTTTAAAAAAAAAATTAAGACGCAGCTTCCCTATAGGTGATAACGAAAGTTAGTCCCCTAAATTTTGTTTTGTATTTTTCTGAGAGCTTTCCATTTACTGGAAAATGTGGATTAGTCTTTCCATTTTCAAAAAATTCTTTTACGTCGAAGTCGTAACTTCGTCCTGAAATTACTGTTTCTCCGCTATTAGTTTTTTCTACACAATGTGCTGTTCCGACAAGATTAGCTTCACGGCATTTATGTTTAAGCATTAAACATAAAATATTAGTTTTTATACCTTCAGGATTTGCTTTTAAGTCTTTCCATTTAAAATCTTTCAGCAAGCTTGTTTCACTTGCAAAAGATTGAATAGGGTTATTATTAATCTTTGTAGGAGAAATATAAATTAAATGTAACACGAGATCATGAATACTATCGTAGGTCCTGCTAATCAATGGTTCTGCAGTCGTATTTTCATGGTTACTAGCATGTATGCACTTTGGATCTCCAAAAATGCATATTGCATTCTCTATTTCTTGTAATGTTAATTGTGATGAAAGAATTTTTATTGCATCTTCGTTGCTGAAAACTGAACTAATGCTTGATAGAATAAATGCTGCTAGCGCTTTCTTTTTTAGATTTTTATTTTGAATTATGTCAAAAAGTCTATATAAAATTTCTGGTTTTCTATATTCAGGTAAAGTTACAAGTTGCAAAATTTCTTTTTCTGCCTTGTAACTTTTAAAAAATTCTGTAGGGGTTTTTTGTTCGCTAGTTTTGTCGTGAAGAGGAATACAATCGTTAATTTCCGATAAATAATTTACTAAACTTAAACCATTTTTAAATACTTCCTTATCACCATGGAATTCTGGGTAATTATCTGTTAAGGCCATCATACCAGAATTTTTGTCTACCAGCTCTTCAGCAGCCTTAAGGTAAAAAAAACTAAAGCATAAAAACAGCAAACTTAAATGCTTTTTCTTGCAGATACATATCATTTTATTTTTTTAAGTAAGTTAAAGTTACAATAAAGTCTACTGTATACATCTAAAAAATATTTACAATGTTTTTTGTATTATTTCTTATTTAATTTTAAACCTATCGGCTATAGCCAATAGGCAAAGACCATATAAAAGTATTAAGCATCCGAACCAAAAGAAAACAATCAGTGGCTTGTATAAAAATTCTGCACACCAATGGCCATCATGGTTTGTGTAAATCACGGCATGGATTTGGTGAAAGCCAAAAGTGCGCCAATCTCCTTGGTGTTTAACGATGTTATTAACATTAAAAAATTGACGATTTGGACTTAGCAAACGTTTAAAATCATCGAGCTGAAAATGTATCATTTCTCCGTCAAAACCAGGCCCTTTAACGCTTTTGTGATCTTTTATAGTAATCAAATGATTCGCAAATGCTATTGTTTCATTTGGGTGCAAGGGAAAATTTTCGGTTTCACTATATTTTTGTGTGTAGGTTCCAAAAATAAGCATTATTCCAACCCCCATGTGGGCTATGGCAAAGGGTTTTTTATAAAAATAACTTACTTTGACAGTGCTTATAATTAACCACAAACCAATAATTACGGCTAAGTTTAAACGTATACCAAAATATTTTTGCAGCATAAGTTGCCATAAAAGGGTTAAAGTAACAGCTAAAATAAAATCAAAAACTTTTCGCCTATTTATTTTTAAAACTGGTGCAAGACTTGCAAACCCAAGCCCCAATGCAATAAGTGGCATCAGGTTTTGGTTATAAAAATTTTCCGTAATGTGAATATTTATGTTAAAAATCATCACCATTAGGCTTGTGAATAATATAATTAAAAGTGCAAGAAAGCCTAAGCTTGCATAACTTCTTCCCTTCACCTGAAGTTTTTTTTTGAAATTTAGCCAGATAGCTAAAGTTAACAATAAAATAATAAATCCATAGGCCATAAGCCAAATCATATGATTATTATCATTGGCAAAACTATGAACGGAGGTTAATAAGTTTGAACGTGCTAAAATCATGGATAGAACTACCATGGGGTAGCTTAGCAACGAATAAAATTGCATAAGGGAATAATTATCTTTTGCATGGATTGCGGCTGCAACCATAAGCCAGGGTAGTAACGCCAGTATTTCAACAGGATCCCAGAACCAGTAGCCGCCCCAGCCAAGTTCTCCGTAAGCCCAAAAAGCCCCTAATATAATTCCTAAGGTTAGGAAAAAAAAACTGAATTGTAATATTTTTCTTAAAACCCCATAAGGAAAATAAAAACTACCTGCCCAAGCAAGGCTACATAAAATTTGCCCAAGATATAAAATAGGGGGGTGAATTGCTAACAAATTATGCTGTAAAGCAGGGTTAAAAGCGTGGTCTTTTAACACGCTAGATGTAGAAATTACGAATGGGTTAGCCATGAAAAACGTGTAGCTATACAAAGCGATGATATTAAAAGCTAATATGGATTTCACAGTAATATTCTTCACAGAATATGCAGCTACAGCAAGCATAGTAAGAAACAAGAAAAGCGACCCACTATGATCGGACCATATGCTGCCTATGCGGTAAATCATTGGTGTTCCAATGGTAAGGTGATCATGAACATGGGAAAGGGAAGTTAATAAGAAAATATGGCTGTAGGCAAAATATCCAAAAAGCAAAAAAATAATGATCAAGCCAATGTTGATAAACTTTTTCTTCCAAAGTATTCCCAATCCAAGGCAAAAAATTGCGCCAAATTGTATACTATCAAGCAAAATGCCAAGCAAAGTCATTATTTTTTGTTAGTTTATAAAGCCAATTGTGGCATTTGGGCTAGCAGGTGGCTATAAATTTTTGTAAGTTTTTCCAAATCTTTGAGGGTTACATATTCATCAACCTTATGGGCCATGGAATTACAAAGGCCAAGCTCAATAACAGGGCACAGCTTTTGAATAAACCGAGCATCGGATGTGCCACCCTCAGTGTTAATAATTGTTTTTTTACCAGTTACATTTTCAACACTTCTTTGAACAAATGAACTCCAGGTGTTGCCTCCCTTACTTAAAAATGGATGCGCACTGTGTTCAAAGGTGAATTCAAAAATGATACCCGTATGCTGAATTTCCACCTTCTGACCTGCGGTTAAAAATAGCATTTCTAGGCTGCTTGCGGTGTGTTCCGTATTATAGCGAACATTAACCCTTGCGTTGGCTAAACCAGGGATTACATTATTGACGCTATTGGGAATATCCACTTGAATGATTTCAAGGTTACTGGGGTCAAAAAATTGATTTCCATTATCCAAGGGGGCTGCTCTTAAAGATTGAAGCAATTCAATCATAGCTGTTGCAGCACTTGAAGCTAAGTCAGGGTAAGCCACGTGACCTTGAACACCTTTTGCGGAAATATAGGCAGTCATACTGCCACGTCTGCCATTTTTTATAACATCACCAACATTTTTCCGTGCTGTGGGTTCACCAACAAGGGCAAAATCTGGTGTAATATTATTTTGCATTAACCATGGGATCATTGCTTTTACCCCATTTTTGGCCGATCCTTCTTCATCTGTTGTAAGCAAAACACTTACGGTAAAGGCGGGTTTAGTTTGCTCTAAAGCTTCAAGAAAACAGGCTATTGCCCCTTTCATATCAACGGCGCCACGACCGTAAATTCTGCCACTTTTTTCCATTGCCACAAAAGGGTTACTTTGCCAGCCTTCTCCGGGTGGTACAACATCTACATGGCCAACAAAACAAATATGTGGCGCTTCCCCATGCTTAATAGCAAACAGATTATGCGTATCATTAATCGTAATTATTTCTGTTGAAAAGTTTAATGCTGTTAACATTTCTGCTATGTACTGCAGGCAATCTAAACCTTTAGGTGTAACACTATCATATGAAATCAGTTGTTTTAAAATTTCTCGAGCGCTATAGATATACATAAAATTTGATGGGCCTTTGCCTAGGTTTCTTCGCGTAAAATATTATTAATAGATGTTTTGGATCTGGTTTTTTCATCGACTTGCTTTACGATAACCGCACAGCTTAAGTGTATACCATTTTTTGATGGAAGCGAACCTGGGACGACAACACTATAGGCTGGTACTTTGCCATAGAGAATTTCACCGGTTTCCCGGTTATAAATTTTTGTCGATGCGCCTAAAAATACGCCCATACTAATAACGGATCCTTCTTCTACAATAACACCTTCAGCTATTTCTGAACGGGCACCAATAAAGCAATTATCTTCAATAATCACGGGGTTGGCTTGCAAGGGTTCCAAGACACCACCAATTCCAGCACCACCAGATATATGACAATTCTTTCCGATTTGCGCACAGGCACCAACCGTTGCCCAAGTATCTATCATTGTGCCACTATCCACATAAGCACCGATATTTATAAAGCTTGGCATTAACACGGTATTTGGGGCGATAAAAGATCCATGGCGTACAATTGCCCCTGGTACCATTCGTACTTTAATTTTTTCAAAATCATTCTGTGTCCAGTTAGCTGTTTTTAAAGGCACCTTATCAAAAAAAGGTGAGGGTGTTGCAGGAATTAATGCGTTTTTTTGCGTGCGAAAGGAAAGCAAAATTGCTTTTTTATAAATTTCGTTAACATGCCAGTTTTTATTTATTTTTTCTGCAACGCGAATAACCCCACTATCTAAATCTTGCAGAATTTTTTCTATAAGTTTTTCACATTCGTTGCTAAGTTGATTTTGGCTTGCAAAAGCATCTTCAATAATTTGCTGTTCGTTTATAGATAACATTATAGTATTTTTTGATTTGAATCTAAATCTTATTGAATAAGTAAACGTGGTTAGGGTCAAGTTTTAATTGGTTTTATGCGATATTATTTAAGTAATTGCCTTTTTACGAATTAGGCAATAGCCTTATGATGTTCATAAAGATGTGTGGGTTTTTGCCATGTGGGCCAGCCATCATGCAGATCATTCAGGTATACTTCTATCTTACTAACTTGCACAAGCATTTGTTTGTCGTGGGAAAAAATAAGCTTTAGTTCGTAACCTTTTTTTGCCTTTGAAACATCTATGTGTAAAAGGTTTAACATATTATCCCTTGGTTTTGAATCCTTAGGAAACTGATGAAACCCACGGTTCATTACGTGTGTGACATGGCAAAACAAAAGACCCATATTAGCCCGGCAGTATAACGGTGTTCCCATATGTGAACTTTGATGATTCCAGCAAAATCGGTTCACCAGTAAAGAAAAAGTATTTTTTTCATATACCATGGCTGATATGGGGCAAATACCTTCTTTCAACTGCAGGCTAATGTGGTAGAGATCTTCTTCCGACTTAGCTAATACTTTTATTTTTTTATGATTGGGTAACATTTTTGAATCTGTGCATCAGCGTTTGAACATGCTAGATTTAATTATTGGACAACAAAAATATAAAGGCAACATGCTTGTGAAAAAAAATATCATTGATCAGGAAAATCAAGAGTTTGAAAGCTTCTCTACAAAGCGAGCTACGGTTTTTGAACTTGAAGAAATTCTTTATGAGCCCATAAAGGTTCTTGATCATGGTTTCATTCGTGTTGTCGATTATATGGGGAACGATAATGCTATCGTGCAATCTGCCAGAGTTTCGTACGGTAAGGGTACAAAAAAGCTTAGCCAGGATCAGGGTTTAATTAATTATTTAATGCGCCATTGGCATACAACACCCTTTGAAATGTGTGAATTAAAACTGCATGTAAAGCTGCCTATGTTTGTTGCTAGACAATGGATTCGCCATCGTACAGCAAATGTGAATGAATATTCTGCGCGGTATTCTATTTTGGATAAGGAATTTTATATTCCCAAACATCAGCAGTTAGCTGCGCAGTCTACTGAGAATAAACAGGGTAGGGGGCAGCTAATAGAAGGTGCTGAAGCAGAAAATGTTTTGGAACTTCTAAAACGCGATGCTGCGCAAGCCTATGACACTTATGAATACTTACTTAATGAAGGAGACAACCGCGACGAATCGCGTTCCAGTTTATCGCGGGAACTTGCAAGAATGAATCTTCCCGTTAATTATTATACCCAGTGGTATTGGAAAATTGATTTGCATAACCTTATGCATTTTGTGCGCTTGCGTGCAGACCACCATGCGCAATACGAAATTCAGGCCTATGCTAAAATTTTACAGGATATCATGCAACGATGGGTCCCCATGGCCTATGCTGCTTTTTTAGATTATCGACAAAATTCTGCTCAGCTTTCCGGTAAAATGGTAACTGTTTTAAAACGTATGCTAAAGGGAGAGCAAGTGTCTCAGGCAGATAGTGATTTAACAACCAGGGAATGGCAAGAAATGCAGGGTATAATTCATGACAGTTAGTAATACACTTATCAACATTTTTTCCATAGCAATAGCATTGTGCACCGTTGCCTGTGAAAAAAAAGAAAGTAAATCACAACAGCATACTTCTGAAAACCTTTTAGAAGAACCTACGAAAAGCCAAAATACCCAAATCGAAACGGCGAATGAAAATCTGTTTCAGCAAGAAAATTCCCATGAAGTTACCTTTAAAAAAACAACGGATACTCTAAATTTACCCACACCACAACAAGTTGAAACCCTAAAACTTTTGTTACAAAGTACCGATCTTGATGTTAATAGTAATACGGTGAAACAGGCCCTTGAAGAATCAAGCTTAGCCTCCCTGTTTGTTTATCAATTCTATAAGGAATTTATTTTGTATTTACAAAATCCTGAGAAAGGCGAACAGCGGGCGCAAACTTACTTAAACTTTTTATCTAAAGCTGTGCTTGATAAGGGACTAGGTATGATGGACCTTGATCAATCACCAGATGCAGAAAAACCGCTAAATCTTTTCTTGCAATACATAGGACATATTTCTTTTTACATTATTGCAAATAACAAACAACTTTTTCCCTATACCATTCCACCTTGGGTTGTAAAAATGTATCCCAAGGTTACTGCTCATCGCCTCGGACGCAATCATGCAGAGTTATCATACACAGGGTTCGTAAAAAGCCCTTCCTTTCAAATTTTAAATACCTTTTTAAATGAAGCTATTCAACCCGGTGAACTGCCAAGCTACGCTACAAATTTTTTTGGTACCCATCAATTTGATCTTGATGCATCACGTGAAACAGCTAAGGGTATGTTAAATTTTTACCCCATGGGTTTGATAGATAAAGATGATCCCACAACAATTGTTTCAGAAACCAAAAAAAATATACTTATTTGGGCAAGTCTTGGGGTTTACAATGCCCAGCTTTACAACCAGTTTAATCTACATTTTCAGGGAATTCTAAAGGATTACCAAAAACATACTTTGGAAATACATGGTGATTTGGATGAAAAAATTTTGAAAGCTGCTTTCTATAACTATATTGCTTATTATTTTATTACCCATGAACCCATAGCTAGTGTTTTCCTTTATAAGCAATCTGATTTTACAAAAGCGAACATTGAAAAAGCCCTCCATTTACAGCAAAAAGCCCTTGGAGAAGTGCATTCAGATTCAAAAACATTTTATAATGAAATACTATGCCGTGCTATAACCCTTGGTGTAGATTTGGAAATTATTGAATGGCTTATAGATACAAAAAAGGCAGATATAAATTATGCTTTCTTTGATGAAACACCCCTAATGCGGGCTTGCGACAAACCTAATATTTTGAAGTTTCTTTTGCAAAAAAAAACCAAGGTAGACCAAACAAACACCTTCGGTAAAACGGCCTTATTTTATGCTATTCAATATGGAAATTTGGATACGGTAAAATTAATTGTAGAAGCAGGTGCAAATGTAAATGCCAAAATTTATTCCCTCGATAAATTAAAAAAACTTGCCTTCGACTTTAGTTCAAAAAAACCAGGGCCGATTGTTTTGCTTGAACAGGTGGCAGACTTTACGCCATCCATTTATGCAAAACGTTATGCCACCATTGATGTGCAAAATTATTTGCAGAAAAAAAATGCAAACGATGGTAAAATTGATGCAGAACGTGTGAAAAAATGGCTGAGTTTTAAGGATGGGCATACGATTCATAATGCTCCTGCTGAGCCTGGTACTACACCTTAGTTTATTTTATCCTCCGCCACTTTTTTCAATATCTGAAAAGCATAATATTTGGCGTTTTCGTGAAAAAATTGACCCTGCAGATATCCATACTGGCTTGCTGTATCGCCAACGGCTTTTAACTGCAGCGTTTGAACTTAACATGCCAATTAAATATGAAGGTCGCGAAACAAGCGCTTTACACCTAAAAAAAGATCATGATAAAAAAGTACAAAATTCTTACGAGACTTTTATTGCATCGCGGGAAAAACTTGCCAAAGACTTACTTGGAAAAAAATACAAGGGAACAATCATTGATCAATGTATTGTGCGGCCATATGGTTTTTTTTGTATTTTGACAGAGAAACTGGGCCAAGATTTAACAAAGAAGAGTATAAACATACATATTATTCCACCAAAGGGACATGATTTTGTGCCAGTTATTATTGAATGGGCAAAACCAACATTATACCTAGGAGATTTGACCCTTTATACCAATCAAGAATACAAGGGTTATAATGAACAATATAAGATATTTTTTTCATGGTTTGAAAAGCTTGTCTACTTAAGAACCACTTTTAAATTCATTTTGGTTAATGTGTTACTTCAAGAAACCGACCTAGAAACAGAAATAGAAGAATCAGATGATGCAATTGATGATTCTTTTGTCTAGCTTTTCTTATGCAACCTATATCACCAATTATTTTTTCTCGCTATTATCTGTAATGGATTAGAAAAGAATTCCTTTGGTGTTTGAAAGCATAAAGCCTTACTGTAAGAATAGTAAAGATTTAAGCATAGTAAGTGCTTATGCAGCCGTTTCCCTATGGGGAATGGCATCGTTAATGGTTTTTTCCCTATTACCAATTTTTTTACGTGATGAAGTAGGTGTGACCCATACCTATTTAGGTTTTCTTGAAGGTTCTGCCATTTTTATTGCTTTGCTTGCAAAAGCATTTAGTGGATTCCTAACGGATTTATGCAAAACGCGCCGGCGCTTTATTTTAATTGGTGGTTTTGGAACCCTAATTACGAAGCCACTTTTTGCCTTTGCCTTTACACCGCTTATGGTTTTTTTAACGCGAAGTGCCGATCGTTTTTTTAAAGGCGTTCGTTCCAGTCCACTAGATGCCTATATCGCTGATATGACATCAAAAAAAATACGCGGCCAAATGTTTGGCTTAAAATTTTCCCTAAAAACACTAGGAAACGTTTTTGGTGGCTTATTAGCATCGGGTTTGATTATGCTAACGGGAAGTTACCGATTAGTGTTTTTACTAGCTATATTGCCTGCACTATTAGCGTTTTATCTTATCTATCGTTTTCTTGAAGATCCAAAAACAATACACAACTATCGTAAACTTTCCTGGCGGGCACTTAAACGTTTTCCAAAGCTTTATTGGTTGTTACTAGGCTGTGTATTCCTTCTTATGCAGGCTAGATTTAGTGAAGCTTTTTTAACCCTGCGTGCTGCTGATCTTGGGTATTCAATAGCTAGCTTGCCCTTACTCATTATGGGATACGATATCATAGCGGTTTTTTCATCTTACCCTAGTGGTATCATTGCTGATCGCTTAGGGCGCTTACCAATTGTTATTGTGGGGATGGTTATTCTCGCCATTGCGAATATTTTGCTAATACTTGCCCCATCTCCTCACCTTGTGTTTTTTGCTATTATTTTATGTGGACTCCATATCGGCCTTACCCATGGGGTGCTTTCAGCTATTATTTCTGTGCAAGCGCCAAGCTACATGCGTGGTACCGCCTTTGCCTTATACTATTTAACGGTTGGTTTTAGTGTTTTTATAGCAAATATTATGGCAGGTTTCATGGCTGATTTTATCGCGGCTGGGCCTTTTTATTACGGCTGTTTCTTTTCCATTCTTGCGGCACTTAGTTTGACATGGCTTAGTAAGGGCCGGTAATGATTCTTAGGTTAGCATTGTGTGCAAAAAATTATCTTGGAAACAACAATTATGGTGCACTGCTTATTGTATTGGCAACGTTTACAGCTGCTACCACAAGCAGTTTGAACCATAGTATTCAAAATATACCAGCCATGGAGATTTTGTTTTTCAAGTGCGCCATGGGTTTGGTTACCTTAAGTTTGTATTACTGTCGGCATTTTTTAAAGCTTTTTCACACGACCATTATTAAATACCATGCTTTTAAGGGCCTGGTAGGTAGCCTAGGCAACTGGGCTTGGATTTTGTCCCTACAGTTTTTACCCCTTGCTGAAGCATCATCCCTTTCAACGACAAGCGCTTTCTTCACAAGCCTTATGGGTATAGTACTGTATAAGGAACCCTTTCATAGGAAAGCCTGGTTGGCCATTGCCATGGGTTTTTTGGGGGCAATTATTATTTTGCATCCTTCCCAAGTAATATTTTCATGGTATATTATGCTGCCGTTATTTTCGGCGTTTTGTTTTTCCATATCATCGGTACTGGTTAAAAGTATACGTCCGTTCGATAGTGCCCAAACGACATTAATTTACCTATTAAGCTTTATGGCATTATTTTCTGTGTTAAGTACCCTTATAACCCCATGGGTTATGCCTAATAAAATTGAGCTTATCAAAATGTTGATAACCGGAATAAGCTATTTGCTTTCCCAAGTTTGCTTAATAGAGGCCTACACCTATGCCTTAACCAGCTTTATAGCGCCCTTTAAGTTCGTGCGTTTTCCCCTAAGCATTTTAACTGGGGTATTATTTTTTACAGAAATCCCACCAATTTCAACCCTAGTTGGTGGCGGTATTATTTTGTTAGGGTACCTATGGCTGCTAAGGGCAAAGAAAAAGACAAAACGTTCATAATAAAAAACCCTCCCGGTATAAGGGG
>CAYGPH010000002.1:0-44268 GCA_964351815.1 uncultured Verrucomicrobiales bacterium
AATTTCAGCAGCACGTTCAAAATTAAGGTCCTCTGCTGCTTTGCGCATTTCCTTGTGCAGTTTATTTAATTCCTTTTGTATGTTTTTAGGATCAATTTTTAGGTTTTCCAATTTTTCTAAATCAGGACCTTTTTTAACTGCCTTAATAACAGTTTTTGGCGTAATTCCGTGGGCCAAGTTATATTCAACCTGTATTTTTCGCCGACGATCCGTTTCATCCATGGCGGCTTTCATGGAACCCGTAACCTTATCGGCATATAATATTACCCTACCTTCAGAATTTCGCGCTGCACGTCCAATTGTTTGAATCAGTGATGTTTTAGAGCGCAAAAAACCCTCCTTATCAGCATCAAGTATAGCTACCAAGCCACATTCAGGTATATCTAACCCCTCACGCAACAAGTTAATCCCAACTAAAATATCTAAATCGCCCGCACGGAGTTGGCGAATAATTTCTATTCGCTCTAGGGTATCGACATCGGAGTGGAGATACTGCACTTTGAAATTTGCATCAGTTAAATACTCGCTTAAGGCCTCTGCCATTTTTTTCGTTAAAGTTGTAACCAAAATCCGAAAACCCTTTTTAACAACGTCACGACACTCAGCGATTAAATCATCAACCTGATGATCACATGGTCGCACAATAACTTCAGGATCAATTAAGCCTGTTGGTCGAATTACTTGTTCTACAAAAACGCCAGCTGTTCTATCAAGCTCCCATTGGCTTGGAGTCGCCGAAACAAATAAGCTTTGGGGACGAAGCTTGTCCCATTCTTCAAACATTAGGGGTCTGTTATCTTTGCACGAAGGTAAACGAAAACCATGTTCCGATAACACATTTTTACGTGCCCTATCACCCCGAAACATACCACCAATTTGCGGAACAGCCACATGGGATTCATCCACAAATAATAGTGCATCCTTAGGTAAGTATTCAAACAAGGTAGGTGGTGGATCACCCGGCAACCTACCACTTAAGTAGCGTGAATAGTTTTCAATACCATTGCACATGCCAGTTGCTTGCATCATTTCCAAATCAAAATTTGTGCGCTGACAAATGCGCTGAGCTTCTAGTAACTTTTTCTCTGCTTCGAATTCAGCAATGCGAATGACTAAATCTTTTTGAATATCCTTCATTGCTTGCTGCATGGTTGGACCCGGCGTAACGTAGTGGCTATTTGCATACACATGAACTTCGGGTAGGTTGCTAAATTTTTCCCCCGTTAGCGGGTCAATTTCCGTAATTGTTTCTAGCTCATCACCAAAAAAACTTAAGCGCCAAGCGCGGTCAGAAAAGTGGCTTGGAAAAATATCTAAAACATCACCCCGACTTCGAAAGGTTCCCCTTGAAAAAGCAATGTCATTGCGTTTGTACTGCAATTCCGTAAGCCGATGAAGCAGCCTTTGTTTATCAAATTCTTGGCCAGCCTGTAACGTTAATACCATTTCGCTATAGGTGGAAACACCACCAATTCCGTATATACATGATACACTAGCAACAACAATTACATCATGTCGTTCAAGCATGGCTCTGGTAGCAGAGTGACGCATACGGTCGATTTGTTCATTAATTGCTGCTGTTTTTTCAATAAATGTATCTGACCGCGCTACATATGCTTCAGGTTGATAGTAGTCGTAGTAGGAAACAAAATACTCAACAGCATTGTTGGGGAAAAAATCTTTCATTTCCCCATGTAGTTGTGCGGCAAGAGTTTTGTTTGGTGCCATTATCAGGGCTGGACGCTGCAATTGTTGTATGACGTTTGCCATGGTAAAGGTTTTCCCTGAACCTGTAACACCTAATAAAACTTGATCTTTATCGCCTTTTTTAAACCCTTCAACAAGGGTTTTAATGGCGTCTGGCTGATCACCGCTCGGCTGAAAATGAGAAACTAATTCAAAAGGCTGAGACTTGTCAGCACTTTGACTATAGGCCAAAGGCATCATTGACATAAAAAATTTGGAGTTTAAAAAATTAAGCTATATATTGCCTGTTTAGGCAGAAGAATTCAAGTTCACATGCAGTTAATGTTTAATGAGTATTTTTTACACAAAATGCTCAACAACTGTTGTAATACAAAAAAATTTCTTGATAATATTTTGTATGCCATAACTTTTTCGGCCACGAGTTGACCAAAAAAATAAACAAAGGCATTTTAAGTATATTGGAAACCTAAATATAAAAATTATGCATATTATTTATTTTATAATAACCTTGATCTGTTTTAATCAACCTAGCTTTGCAGGTAGTATTCATCACTTTTTTAGAAAAACATCCGAATTCGGCAAAAGAATTCCATGCACTTCAACGCATTTCCGTTCTCTTGTTACCTGTTTAACAAGTTACCCAGGTGATATTTATGATTTTAAAAATCCTGATGTTCAAAAATTAATCGAAAATTTTACTATTAGGGCGTTTCCCGATGTATTACCAGGACTGCACGGATTTACTATTTCTTATTTAAAAGAAAATTCTCCATGGCTAAAAATAAATTCAAAAAATGCCTTACAAATTCATCGTGGAAAAGCGGAAGACAGCATTTTGGTTGTGCCAATTAAAAAGCATACAAAAAAGAATAGCAGTTGTATTCCAAAACGTATGCTCATTCATGATGGTAAGTCTATTAGTGCACTGAAACAAAACAGTATTATAATTTTTCAGTACAAAAGCAGGTACTTTGATTTCAACGATGCGAATTTTGTAAGCGAACGTAATATAAATTCTTGCCTATGTCGATTTTATTACTTCACACAAGAAGTGGATTGTGAAATGTACCAAGCTTGGCCTGTTATTTCTCCTGATGCGGAAGACACGCTTTGGATAGATGTGCGCTAAACTTTAAAAAATAGCTTTTCGTTTTCTAAAAATTAGCTAAACTTTTATTAATATGCTGATTTTATGGTTCTATGTTAAAGGTTTTTGCGGCTCTATTTGTGGTTTTAGGATTAATTGGTATTTTTGCGCTTATGCTTCGCTGGGTTCAAAGCAAATCTCATAAACTTAAAAATTTACAACCTATATTTAACCAACGGCAGCTTTTGTTAAAAAAACCAATAAAAGTTGATGATAAACATCAAATTATGGAAATTCAGTATGGCAACAAAATTCATACAATACTGTGCGGCCCAACCAACGATATATTACTTAGCAGTGACAATATTTCCCATAATACAATGTCCACCGATAAACCAAAAATCTTGACTAATGATACACCGGAATTTCAACAGTTTACATGAAAACAATTTTTCTAAGATCCGGACTGCTATGCACGATTATTTTTGGCGCTTCCCTTGCAGCCGATAGTTTTACCTTAAATCTTGGCAATTCAGGTGAGGGTGGTCTTATTGGCCGAATGATTCAGCTTTCCCTGCTAATGGCATTATTAACTTTGGCTCCTTCAATAATCATTACAATTACATCATTCACCCGTATGGTTGTTGTGTTCTCTTTCCTTAGAAACGCCATAGGCACGCAACAATCACCTCCAAACATGGTACTTATTAGTTTGTCACTTTTTTTAACACTTTTTGTGATGGGGCCAATTTTTCAAAAATCCTATGAAGAAGGTTTAGACCCATTAATGAACAATAAAATAGAAATGGACGAGGCTTACACCAAAATTAGTACTCCTTTCCATGGCTTTATGCTTAGGAACGTTCGTGAAAAAGATTTAGAGTTATTTTTATCCCTAAGTAAAACACCACCACCTAAAAAACCAGAAGAAATATCCATGCGCCATTTAGTGCCAGCATTTATTATTAGTGAACTAAGAAGGGGATTTGAAATAGGTTTTTTACTTTATTTGCCCTTTGTTGTCATAGATATGATCATCGCAAGTATTTTAATGAGCATGGGCATGATGATGCTTCCACCTATGTTGATATCTATGCCTTTTAAAATTGTTTTTTTCGTGCTAATAGATGGATGGCATTTACTTTGTGGTAGTTTAATTAAAGGATTTTTTAGTTAATGATTTTTATTCCAGAAATAAACCCCGTAGCTGTGGCTTTAGGGCCCTTAAAGATTCACTGGTATGGCGTGGCTTATGTTGTCGGAATTTTACTTAGCATATCGTGGGCAAAGTTCTTAATTCGTAAATACAAAGAATTTCAAATAAAACCAGAACAATTCGACAACATAATGCCATACTTAGTGCTTGGTGTAGTTGTAGGGGGTCGTTTAGGACAAGTGTTATTTTTTGCACCAGGATACTATTTGCAACAACCCTTGGAAATTTTGATGGTTTGGAAAGGTGGGATGTCTTTCCATGGTGGTTTTATCGGTTGTATTTTTATGTCTTGGGTCTATACAAGAAAATACAAACTAAGCCTTTTGAAATTTCTTGATCTTTGTTTTTTATCTTCGCCCATAGGCTTATTTTTTGGAGGTATGGCTATCTTTATTAACAATGAACTTGGCGGTACAGCAACTTCT
The DNA here is from genome assembly GCA_964351815.1 of uncultured Verrucomicrobiales bacterium. Lineage (GTDB taxonomy): Bacteria > Pseudomonadota > Alphaproteobacteria > Paracaedibacterales > CAITNM01 > CAYGPH01. The sequence continues at coordinate 4,436 of CAYGPH010000002.1, forward strand.
GTTCCTTGGGGAGTTATACGCCCTAATTTCGCAATACCAATACACCCAACTTCAGTGGTACCGACGCACCCAACCCAAATATACGAAGCATTGCTTGAGGGTTTGGTTATGTTTGTTCTGCTAAATTTTATTTACAAATTTACGAATAAAAAGCGTAGTGGCTTTATTTTATCGTATTTTTTTATTTTATATGCACTCTTTCGCTTGATTATTGAGCAATTTAAGGTTCAAAATGAAACTATTGAATTTTTTTCACACCATGTGGGAGTTGGATCTGTTTTATGTTTCGTCATGCTTTTCAGCGGGATAGCTCTTTTAATCATACGCCATCAAGCTTACGCGAATTCATCCGCTATCAAGGCCCTATAAGCGTTGAAAAAGCCCAGGAATTAGCTTTATACCACCATGAATACGGTTACTACTTAAATGCAAGTACCATAGGTAATGGCGGTGATTTTATTACGGCACCAGAAGTATCCCAACTTTTTGGTGACATGCTTGGCCTTTGGTGCATTGCCCAGTGGCAACAGGCTGGATCACCTTTAAGCATACATATTATTGAACTTGGACCAGGCAATGGCACCTTGATGCAAGATATTTTATCAATAACCAATCAAAAAAAAGATTTTATTGATAGCTTAACCGTATCCTTGGTTGAAATTTGCCCTGCCCTTACGATAAAACAAAAAACTGCACTGCAACGTTACGACTATGTTTATTGGTATAAACATCTTGAAGAAGTGCCTAAAGGAGCAGATTTTACAATTATTATTGCCAACGAATTTTTTGATTGTTTACCGATAAAACAATTTGTTGGCGAAGAAGAACGCTATATCACCTACAACGAACAATACCATGATTTGATTTTTTCCCCCGCTGGAAATCCAAAAACCATAAAAGAAACATGCCCAATAGCTACAGGACTAAGCCGCGAAATAACCCGTCACCTTAGCCCTGGCGTTGGGTTAATTATAGATTATGGTGACTCCACAACCCCCGAAACTAGGCTTGGGGATACTTTACAAGCCGTTTATAAACACCAGCCGGTTGATGTTCTTCAAAGTTTGGGCTTTGCAGACTTATCCCACCAGGTAGATTTTTTTCATTTGCAGTCTCTTTTTGAAAGCTCGCGTTTTCAAACCCAAGGCGATTTTTTGCTTACCCTAGGTGTAGAACACCGCATGGCAAAATTAATGAAAGTTGCGAACCCAGAACAACAGTTTCAACTTACAACCGGCGCATCACGGCTTGTGGCACCATCGGAAATGGGGCAAAAATTTAAAGTGCTCGAAATTTTTAATTTATAATATGTTTCAACCCTGCATCGCGTTCACAAAGGATTTACCAGAATCAATATTTCATAGCTTTTGCAATCGCCATGGTGGGGTAAGTAAAGGTGTTTATAATAGTTTAAATGTTAGCTTAAATGTTGGCGATGATACAAACCACGTTCAGCAAAACCGCGAAAATATTTTGCAAAAAACGGGCTTTCACAAACTTAATTTTATGAACCAAGTGCATGGCAATATTGTTGCAAAGGTTAATAGTTCAGACCTAAATAGCCCTATAACTGCAGATGCCTTAATTACCCATGACCCCAATATTTTATTAGCCGTTCAAACTGCCGATTGCTTACCAATTCTGGTCGTTGATAGAAAAAACAGCTGTATTGCGGCTATTCACGCTGGCTGGCGGGGTTTATTAAATAATATTATCGAAAATACCATTGCTACGATGAAGGAAAACGCAACTTCTCATGATTTTGTGGCTTGTATTGGCCCAGCCATAAGCCAAAATAGTTTTGAAGTAGGGCAAGATGTTTACGATAGGGTTGATGAAAAAACATTCTTTAAGGCCGGTAATGTTACAAATAAATACCTATTTAATTTCAGAGGATTAGCCGATAAAATTTTACGAAATCTTGGGGCACAAGTTCACCATTGTGATGATGATACTTATACTAACAAAAACTATTTTAGCTACCGGCGCGATAATATCACCGGCAGAAACATAAGTTTGCTTGGTATGAAAGCTTAAGATTTAAGTATTGGTTATAGGGCTAGCAGAATTAGTATAAAAAGCTTGCATACCCCCTCCCTCAAAAAATATTACATTCATGAATTGCAACAAGGAATAATTGACCTTGCGGAATCACTATTTTTTTTAACTTTCATTAATATTTTTTCTTTACGCCAAGTATCGTAATTTAAATTTTATATCAAACATCGTGTTTCTTTCTAAATTTAATTTTGTATACTTCACAATCATCACCACTGTCATCAATTGCAATATCTTAGCCGATGATGATGCTATTCAAGCGGACGTAGTTATTCAAACCACCTATCCCTGTGAAAGAAAACTTGATGATAATGGCAATAACAGTTGCGTTAGCCCTTTGCTCCAGATTCAAAAAATTCAAAGTATCAGGACCTCGCGGTTTTATTTCATAACTTTCCAAAAGAAAGATTAGATTTATGTTTTATGAATGATTTAAAGAAGCTATTTGGTTCTGCCAATTATACCAACCGCATTGTTGTTCTTGAGTATTTTCTTACGGTTGAATACGCTGAATACCCAAGAAAAAGTGGGAAATTGCTAAATCCTTGTATGGTCAAATTCAAGGTCAATGTTCAAGTTTAACCCAGAGCAGTGTTTCTAAAAAACCATTTTTTTTTGATATTGCAAGCCTAATTGATATTCCTAAAGAATGAATTTTTTGTCCTTGAGGGTTTTCTCAATTTTTAAGGTATTTACAGAATTTCTTAGTAAGGTAGTATAATCGCTCGCAAGATGATAAAATTTTACATAATGTGTAATTTTCTAATATCTTGCAAAGCTTTCCGCGCCAAGTTGACGAACTTATAAGCCAAATCAATAATATTGATGAAAACTCCTATTATGGTGAGGTTTTAAACCTTAGGGGTTCGTGCATTGAAGTAGATATTAATATAAAAAATTTAGTCATTGGTGGCTTTTGTCAAATAGAGCCTGATAACGCCAAACCAATACCAGCAAAGGTTATTGGTTTTGAGGGTAAGCTAGCAATGATTATGCCTTTTGCGCCTTTTCATAAATTACATCCAAAATGTTTAGTAAAGTTCCTTTCCCACCATAATCATATTTTTCCTACCCTAGAATGGCAGGGTAGGGTGCTTAATGGTTTGTGTGAGCCAATAGACGGCAAAGGCCCACTTTTTTACGGTACTGAACCATATGCCCTACAGGCAGAAGATACCATTTCAGCTTTTATGCGGGGTAAAGTAGAAGAACGTGTTGGTACAGGTGTTCGTGCTATTGATACTTTTTTAAGTTTGTGTAAGGGGCAACGTATGGGGGTGTTTGCCGGTTCTGGTGTTGGTAAATCAGTTTTACTTTCCATGTTGGTAAAGTTTGCGAAATGCGATATTTGTGTGGTTGGTCTTATCGGTGAAAGGGGCCGAGAAGTCCGAGAATTTATTGAAGATACCCTTGATGAGGCAGGGTTAAAACGCACGGTGATGGTTGTAGCAACCTCTGATGAAACAGCATTAATGCGCCGAGAAGCTGCACAGCTAACCTTAAGGATAGCAGAATATTACCGAGACCAAGGTTTACATGTGCTATGTGTTATGGATAGTGTCACACGCTTTGCCATGGCCCAGCGGGAAATTGGCTTAAATGCGGGAGAGCCTCCAACTACAAAGGGTTATACACCAAGTGTTTTTGCAGAATTACCCCGTTTGTTGGAAAGGGCAGGGCCCGGTAAAACAGGTACCGGATTTATTACCGGTATTTTTACGGTTCTTGTTGATGGTGATGATCACGATGAACCGATTGCCGATGCAGTACGCGGTATTCTAGATGGTCATATTGTGCTTGATCGTGATTTGGCAGCCCGTAATCATTATCCAGCTATTAACATTTTAAAAAGTATTTCTCGAACGGTTCCCATGTGCCATTCGCAGGAAGAACAAACAATTATTACAAAAGCGCGTCAAAGTATCAGTTTATATAATGATATGGCGGATTTGATTCGTCTTGGTGCTTACCGTAAGGGTACGGATACCGCAGTAGATAAAGCCATTGAACTGCAAGTGCATTTTGATACCTTTTTGCAACAAAAGCCGAACGAATTTACACCTATTGATGAATCTTTTCAACGCTTAGCAGCAATTACAGCCTAAAAAAACTCTGCACTTTAAAAAAATTGTACGGTTGTGAAGCAATTTCTTATTAACGAGAAAATATAAAAAAAACCAAGGGTTTTTGTGTTTAAGGATTATTTTTTTATTCTTTACACTTTGTTGTCTTATTATTGAGGTTTAACTTACTATTATCCTTTTGTTCATAAACCAATATAGAAACTGTATATATTTAGGTATTTTAAGTTAAGTGAAGCAATAAAACGGAACTTATGTAGAATACTTAGACTTCATTTGCTTAATTGGTTTAGTCCACAGCGCTTTTAGGTTCCCAATCTAGGCCCATTGGAAGAAAATCCCCTGAGGCTTCACGCCATGCTTCAAGATAACGATTAGTTGTGTAATCATAGAAATTTTCATATTCTCCGCAATCACAATAACAATCTATACATTGGTTTTCAGTAAAAACAGAATTTTTTGTTTCTAAGTAAAACAGCTCTGTTATGTGTTCACAGCGGACATTGGGTTCAGTAAGGGACTGTTTTTTTGTGGGGGGGCCATTGCAACTAAAATCATTACAAAGTTTTTTTGTAAGTTTACGTATTAATTTAGGATCATCGAGATACTCAAAAGGTCGAAAACTTCTATATAATGCTTTGTTTTTATATTCATCAGTAATAAAAGGATTAAATAACGTGATAACAGCATCTGCAATAGCTTGGCGTTTGCTGAAACTGTAAGTATTATTGGTCAAAATATCCAAAATTCCGCATAAGTCCGTTTGACAAACATAAGAAAGAAAATGGCGTTGATCTGCCAAATACTGTTTTTTTTCGGCACGTTTTAAAAAATCCATCACTAAAGCAGAGGATTTTACAATTGTTTCATAATTAGGTGACCGGGATAGGCCAATGGCATAGGAACAAAATGCTGCTGTGTTTAGTTCTTTGCCAGTGATCCGATAGTAGTAGATGTTAAGTTTAATAGCTTCAAAAAGGGATGCTTGAACAAGGATTATTTTTTTATCCTTAAAAAAGTGCTTAATAAAAACAATTTGCTCTTCTCTTTTAAGTCTAGGAACTGTTCGCCAAAGAAGATTATCAAGTTCGCTGGCTGTAGGTTCTATGACCGGTGACAGGAAACTTATTAGTAGTAAAATTTTTTTTATGCGATCCACAATTATATGCCCAAATTTAAATAATAGCTGTTAATTTAAATACTAAACTAAGCGCTCCCTTAAAACAACGATTTTTTCTTCATGCAACTGGCAATCTTGCCATAGGGCAGAGACAGTTTTTTTTCCACACGCAATTTCTAAAAATGTACCTGCGCCAAAATCATAAACCGCACTTACGGTTCCAAGGGGATAATTTTTCTCATCCATTACTTTAAAGCCTATAAGATCATCATAGTAAATTTCATCTTCTGGCAAAGGTGGTAATACATTTTTGTCTAAAAAAAGTTCGGTGCCTTTAAGCTTTTCCGCTTCCGTTCGCGAGTTTATATTTTCAATATTTGCAAAAAAAATATCATCTTTTTGGTGTTTAATATTGCTTAGTTGAAGTAGAACCCCACTTTGCGATTGTAAAGCAGGGTATTGTAAAATATCGTTTGGATTAGCAAGTAAAGATTTAACCTTGCATTGACCCCGTATTCCATGGGCTGCAACTATTTTTGCTACACAAACAAGGTTATTACTTGCCATTATTTTTAATTATGCAGGTGTTTCTTCTTCAGCTTTGTTTTCAACAGGTGCTTCAGCTACAGGCGCTTCAGCTTCAGCTTTTGCAGCTTCTTTTTTAGCCTTAGCTTCTGCAATGGCATTTGCTTTTGCTTCGGCTTCTGCGGCAGCAGCCTGTTCTTGTTTTGCATTTTGTTCCGCTAAACGTTCCTGTGCTTTTTTCTTAGGCGCTGATTGTTTTGGCGTTTCACGTTTTTCCTGTGCTTTTACCAAGTCAAGTTTTGCTAAGAACAGGGCAACACGATCAGTTGGCTGCGCACCTTGACCAAGCCAATATTCAGCGCGATCTTTTTTAATGACAACACGTTCAGCATTGTCCTTTTCTAAAAACGGGTTGTAAGATCCAATACGTTCGACAAAGCGCCCATCACGGGGGGAACTGGCTTCAGCCACAACAATACGGTAAAAGGGGCGCTTCTTTGCGCCACCACGAGCTAAACGAATTTTTAACGCCATGCGTTACTCCTTATTTTGTAATTAAATATCATCTTCTAGGCATTAGGGCAGATAAGCCGTGGCGCATCATTCCAATTTTTCCTAGTTTGCCTACCTTTTTAAACATTTTTTGCATCTGTGTAAACTGTTTTAATAACTTATTCACATCTGATACTTCTAAACCCGCACCTTTTGCCACGCGAATACGCCGAGAAGCGTTCATTAAAGTGGGGTAAATCCTCTCTTTTTTTGTCATAGACTGAATGATAGCACATTGATGAACCAAAACTTTATCGTTTAAATTTGCATCACCCAATTTTTCAGCAATTTTTCCGGCGCCGGGAAGTGCTGCTAGCATACTGCTCATACCACCCATTTTTGACATGGATTGAAGTTGTTTTAGCATATCATTTAAGGAAAATTGGCCCTTTTGAATTTTTGCTGCTAATTTTTCTTGTTCATTTTGGTCTGCGATTTGTGAAGCTTTTTCCACTAAGGCAACTACATCACCCATATCAAGAATACGGTTGGCAATGCGGTCAGGATCAAAAACTTCAAACTGATCAGGTCTTTCACCAACACCTAAAAACTTAATGGGCTGACCTGTCACATGGGTGATTGATAGGGCGGCACCACCGCGTCCATCTCCATCGGCCCTGGTTAAGATTACCCCACTTATCCCAACGGTTTCTGAAAAAGATTTAGCAATATTTACAGCATCTTGGCCCGTTAAGCTATCGGCCACAAATAAAGTTTCTACTGGCTTGGCTAGTGCTTTAACTTCCACTAGTTCTTGCATTAGCGTATCATCTAAATGATTACGGCCTGCCGTATCAAGAATAATAATATCTATGCCGCTGGTTTTAGCCGTTGCAAATGCTCTTTTCGTAATGCTTAAGGGTTTTTCCTCGGCAACGATAGGCAAGGATTCAATATTAAGCTGATTAGCTAAAATTTCTAACTGCTTTTGGGCAGCAGGACGATAAACATCTAACGATGCTAGTAATACTTTTTTCTTATGTTTTGCATGTAAAAAGCTTGCAAGTTTGGCTGATGAAGTTGTTTTTCCTGAGCCTTGTAAACCTACCATAAGCATAGCTGCTGGAGCTGGAGCGTTTATGTTAATTGGAACGGGGGTTTTTCCTAATGCCTCAACCAGTTGGTCATGCACTATCTTTACAACCTGCTGGGCAGGATTAACACTTTGCACCACTTCTTGCCCTATGGCACGCTCTTTTACCTGCTCTACAAAGCTTTTAACCACTGTTAGGGCTACATCAGCTTCTAATAATGCTATACGAATATCACGCATGGCATCATTAACATGCTGTTCTTTTAGAACACCATGGCCCTTTAACTTATCAAAGGTAGCTAATAATTTTTGCGAAAGACTTTTGTACATGGCTCAAATACAATGAAATATCTTTTATTTATAGCTGACAATAGAAATTTTGGCAAAGATACTACCGTGCTATGATTTGGAACACCTATTCAATTTATGCAACCGCTTTAAGTTTATGTTTTTTCCACGAATTTTTAAGTGCCTTAACTAATTCTTCTATCATCTTTGGGGTATGTAAAGGGGTTACGGTTACCCGAAAGCGTTCTTGGCCAACAGGTACCGTTGGGTAATTAATTGGCTGAACATAAATCCCATAGTTTTTTAACAGTTCATCACTCATTTGCTTACACAGGGCTGCATTACCTACAACAATAGGCACAATATGGCTTGGTGTATTTTGATAAGTGATTTCGGTTTGTGATAAAAGTTGTTTTAAATAACCAACCCGTTCGAATAGTAATTTACGACGTTCATCGGATTCCTTAAGAATTTCGATAGATGTTAATGCTGCACAAGCAATGGCTGGAGGCAATGATGTTGTGAAAATAAATCCAGATGCGAAGCTTCGAACAAAGTCGACTAAATTTGTGGTAGAGGCAATGTAGCCACCAACAACACCATAGGCCTTTGCAAAATTTCCTTGGATAATATCAACCCTTGCCATTTGATGGGTTTCATCGGCTAGGCCAGCGCCACCTTTACCATATATTCCAACGGCATGAACTTCATCAAGGTAGGTTAAGGCGTTGTATTTTTCTGCAAGGTCACAAATTTTTTCGATTGGGGCAAAATCACCTTCCATGGAATATACGGAAACAAAAGCGATAATTTTTGGCGTATTATAATCGTAACAGGCTAATTGCCTTTCCAGCTCTTGCAAATTATTGTGGGAAAAAATATGTTTCTGTGCCCCACTGTGGCGAACACCCTGAATCATCGATGCATGGTTTTTTTGATCACAAAACACCACGCATTCTGGCAAGTTTTTTGCCAGGGTACAAAGGGTAGCTTCGTTTGCCACATAGCCAGAGGTAAATATTAAGCCTGCTTCTTTTTGGTGAAGTTTGGCAACGGACTTTTCTAATTCCACATGTAAATGGGCTGTACCCGAAATATTTCTTGTGCCACCCGATCCCACACCAAAAGATTTAGTGGCTTTTATGGCCTCAGTTAGTACCTTTGGGTGCTGGCTCATACCTAAGTAATCGTTGCTACACCATACAACAACACGTTGTAAACCCTCAGGACTATTCCATTTAGCCCATGGCGCTTGATCCAGATGGCGCTCTAGGTCTGCAAAAACCCTGTATCTACCTGCGCTGCGAAGAAGTTGCAGCTGTTGCTGAAAAAATGTTTCGTACATATATAAATTATGCCACAGCTTTGCGATTATCGCTGACTTTTTTTACTAAAAGCAAAAATAAAGCAAAACATCCAAAAATAAGAATAAATAACAACACGGATTTTAAGGCTACAAAATAATCCTGTGGTTGGTAATACCTTAAACCATCAGAATCAAGGCTTCCGTCCCACTGGAAGTCTAGAATAAAACCAATAAGTTGCATTAAAAAAGCGCCACCTATAACACTTACAGTGTTTAAAACACCCATTATCATGCCGGAATTTTCAACTTTCGTGTAATGGGCTGCGCCAGAAAAACATAGTATTTCACTAGAACTTGCAACACCTATACCTAATAAGCATAAAACAATAGTATACGTAGTTATGTGCGGTAAGAATAAAAGTGAACAAAAACTTATCATCATTAGCAGGTAAGATAACACTATTCCCTGGCGGTTAATGTTTAGGCGGTCACAAATCCAGGGTATAAGGATACTTGATATTGCCGCACCTACATATAATTGCATGGCTACTGTTACGGCAATTTCCCGTTCAAAATTAAAACAGTTCATTAAAAATGTTACACCCCATAAATCGGCAATTGTTCCAAATGGGCCGTAAAAAACTGTTGTCATAATTGCAAAGGCCATAAGCGCTGGTGATGCAAGAACATCACGCAAACCTTTTAAAACATCTTTCCAGTAAAGGTGAATTTTTTTATCAATAACACACGTCGGCATAAGAAAAAATAAGATAACGATAAGTCCTAAACCAATTATACTAAATATGTTTAATACATAACGCCAACTAGAGCTTTCAATCAAATAAACCATAGGTTTAGCGGCAAACATAGGTCCGAGTAAGCCAATCGCAAGGCCAACTCCCATAAATAAGCCTTTTTGTTTATTTGGTAAATAATCAGCAACAATTTTCATGCACCCTATATATGCTGCTGCAGAGCCAAGGCCGGTTAGAACACGGCTAAGTTGCGCATGCCATAAATGCACGCCATGGACTAATAGAAGGTTTCCAGCTATGCAAAAGCACAAACTAACCATGGTAATACGTTTTACCCCATAGCGATCTAGCAAAACTCCGCTTGGAATTTGCACTAAAGCGTAAATAAACATGAAGAATGAACCCAGGGTTGAAAATTCATCTGCTGTTAAGCTAAAGACTATCCTTAATTCTGGTTCAATTATCCCCGGTAGTACACGGAGTATATATTGATAGGTAAAAAAAATAACTGCGCCTAGCCAGGCCAGATAAATCCTTAAGGGAGGGCTTTGACGTTCTATGTTCATAAGTTATAAGCGCGCAAAATGCAAATAATGATCGTATTTTGGCTTTTTCAGCGGCCAGGGACAAGCAAAAAATTTCGTTTTTTGACTCGCAAAGTAATAATTTATAATTTTTTCTATATTTTGCTGTATTTCTTGCTTATTAAAGGCAAAATTTACAATTAATCCCACAGGCTGTGTTCCTTTTAAATGCCAAAATTCTGCTTGGCTATGGGGAGTGTTTTGCACAAAATCTTCAATGATAAGCTGGGGGTAAAAACCGTTAAGCACATCGGTTTTACTTGGTGGGGTCGCCGTTTTAAAGTTAATTACCAATAGGCCAGCTTCTGTTTCTAAAATACTATCACAGCGAGCCTCTATGCATAACTGTTGGTTGTTTTTAAGTTGTAATATTATGGATTTTTTAATTTCTGCTACAGGTGTATTATGGCTTATACTTGCCATGCGTTGAGCTACCCAATCAAGAATTTTCATGATTTTACGCTGCCAATGAACAGGGTAGGGGGTTCCGTTTGTTAAGTGCATTGTGGCAGCACTTTTGCCCTGTTTCATCATATTTTCTAAACACTTGTGGGTTAAAATTCCAAAGTCCTTGGCAGATAACTGTTCAAACCACGGCTGATTCTTTAGTTTTAGGATATACTTGGCATAAAATCCATAGGGGTTTTGCATAAGTAATTCAATAGCCGTTGCCGACAAAGCCTTTGGTGCGTATGTGCCCGATGATATAGTCGCAACACACGATGTGTTTCTTTTGGTGTTTGATATTATAGATGCTGCATTGGGGAAATTATAAAACATGCAAGGCGCGGTGCTTTTTGATTTAAGTTTGGGTTTCATGTTGAAATCTTGAATTTCAATAAATTGATTAATGTTAAAAAAACTAACGGTCTTAGGCATAAATTCTAAGCACCATAATAGGGAGAGCTCTTGGTGACCGTTAGCCAGTATTTCAATTGTTTGCATGGTTTGGAGTAAGTCCGTTGGAAAATTTTTGTGTGATTTTAAAGCTTGAATAATATCTTGGTTATCTTTGCTATTAAGGATTTGTGTCAATAATATTTTTTCTGGATCATCAAGGATGTTTATTAGCTCATGATATTGATAATCCTTATAATTTAGGTAGTCGTTGTTGAGCCTTATTTGTTTAGGGCATCCGTGGCGCAAAAAATCTATTAAACTGCTTATCGATGGTTTTTTTTGAAAATTTTGTGCCATAAGGAAAATTTCCAGTACACTTACATGTTCAGGGTCCATGCGTTGCCAGCAAATTTGTGTAAACATCTGCAAATCTTTAGAAAACACGCAGATCTGTTTATTATCCCGTAAGAATTGTAATATTTGGTGTTTATGGAAAAAATTTTGTGGTTCAGCTACCAATACCTGGTTGAAATGCTGTTTTTTAAAAAAATTAAGCTGGGTTAAAAATTTTGTATCGTGGCTTTCAAGATCTAAATCATCTTTTGAAAAAAGTTCAATAAATTGCCCAATGGATAACTTGCTAGATATTGAAGAGTAAAGCTTACTTACTAGCATGTTGTGGCTGTAGTTTGTGCCTTAAAAGAAACAACAACGTAAGAGCTGTTAAGCCCATAAAACCACTATATACATAAGTAGCTTTTTGATTATAGAAATAAGCAATTTCACCACCTATGGAGCCTGCAGCAATCAGACCTAGGGAACTTGCAAGATAGTAAAAGCCAATACCTGTACCACGTAATTCCTCAGGGACATAATCGGCAATAATGCTTAAAAACATACTTTGGCTCATCCCAATTTGTATTCCCCAAATCACAACGCCTATTAGCATTAACCAAAGGTTAGGTGAAAAGGCTAAAAAACCATCGGCAATTACAAGTAAGCTAAAACTTAGCATAAGAAACTTTATACGACCGAGACGATCTGATAAAACACCTATAGGGTAAGAACACAAAGCATTTGAACCATTGTACAAAACCATGATGCCATGAACCCAATTGGCTTTCATGCCGTAACTTTCTGTGGCATGGATAATTAAAACGGATTCACCTAAGCGTGCCATCATAAAAAGAACGGCAATAAACATGAGTAACCAATAGCGTTTTCCTAACAGCGCAAGATCGGAAAATTGCATTTTACGCCGTGCTGGTTTTTTTTTGTGACTTGCACTTTCTGGATTTATTGGTGCTTCTTCAACAAAAACAAGAAGCAGGATAAGGGCTAAAAATGCAGGTACACAGGCTAACATGAAAATTTGTTGGTAGTTGTTATTGGTGTAATCCATGGCAATTATTCCCACAATGCCGCCAATAAACGATCCTGCAACTGCAAGGCTTTGCCGTAAACCAAAACACGCACCCCGTTTTCCTAAGGGTGCCAGATCACCAACCAATGCATCACGTGGGCTTGACTGTATACCGTTACCAAAGCGATCAAATACCCGTGCCACAAGAACGGCAGAAAATGTGCCAAAGAATGCGAGTATTGGTCGGGCAATTGTTATCATGGCAAAACCAAGTATCATAAGGGATTTGCGGCGTTTAAAGTAATCACTTATGACCCCAGAAATTAATTTCATAATATAAGCACAGGCTTCAAAAAAACCTTCAAGAAACATAATGAGGCCAGTACCAATAGCAAGAATTTGTTTTAGATATAATGCTGCTATTCCAAAAACCAGCACGGTTGAAATGTTTATTAACATGCTGGCGCAACCAATGGCCCAAATAGAAATAGGAATATCGCCCTTACGATAAAGGGAATTTAACATGTTGTTGGATCCTTGAGGAAGAGGAAAGATATTATTGTATCAAAAATTCCCCCGTTGATGAAAGGAAAATTTTGGAATCAATTTAAATCATTCCTTAAATTGATTGTGCTATAAAGTTCCTATACATTAATCATTAAAATTATGCGTGATAATATGATGTCATCAAAAGATTTTTCAAATCTTTCTTTTTCAAATACAACCCAAATGCAGGGTTTTAGCTTTGTAGAGTTTGCCTGTAACGATATTCAAAAAAAAGATATGTTGCAAACATTTCAAAACTTTGGTTTTTCAGCTCCTTTAAAGCATAAAAATTTTAATATTTATTTGCTTACCCATGGAAACATTGTTTTTTTTGTAAATGCCGAAAAAAAAAGTTTTGCTGCAACCTATGAACGCAAGCATGGGGTTTCAGCTTGTGGGGTTGCATTTAATGTGGAAGATCCTGAATGTGCTTATCAAGAAGCTATAGCAAGAGGAGCAGAACCTTGTGAAAATGCAAAAAATACTAAGGATAAAAGCTTAGGTTTTCCTGCAATTATAGGTATAGGCGGTAGTTTGATTTACTTTGTAAATACGCAAAGCTTACAAAAATTTTTAGGGGAAAATTTTCCTGGGTATACTGTTAATGAATCTCAGCAAAAACCGGGTGGCTTATTAGCTATTGATCATATTGCGAATAATGCTTACCAAGGTAATACCGAGAAATGGTGCAATTTTTATAAAAAAATATTCGCGTTTTCTGAACAAAAAGTTTTTAATGTTCGTGGTGAAAAAACGGGACTTATAAGTGTAGCAATGATTAGCCCCTGTGGAAATATTCGTATCCCCATTAATGAAGCTACGGAGGAAACATCACAAATTGCCGAGTTTTTAAAACAACATAATGGTGAAGGAATTCAACATATTGCCTTAAGCACAGAAAATATTTTGCACACCGTGGAGGATTTAAAGGCAAACGGTATAGAATTTTTAGATACAACATCAGCATATTATGCTGTTGTTAAACAAAAATTTCATGAAATTTCCCTACCTTGGGATAAAATTGAAAAATTACAAATTTTGGTAGATGGTCAAAAATCAAATCTAAAATATAACCTGCTTTTTCAAATTTTTACGAAAACAATTGTAGGACCATTATTTTTTGAGGTCATCCAAAGGAATGGACACTCAGGTTTTGGTGAAGGTAACTTTGCAGCCCTTTTCCGGTCCATGGAAATTGATCAAGAAAAACGAGGCTTGTTTGAATAACTGTTTTTGAATAATTTTTGGTGCTGCCTTCCCTTTTGAAAACACCAAAAAAAACCACCTTTAATTTTCCAATTAAAGGTGGTTTTTTTTGGTGAAGTATATTTAGGGTTGAAGTTATTGAGCGGGGGTAGTGGTAGGAGATTTTTTTACAAGGGTAATGATATGATGGAGGCTGTAAATAAGGCTGGCCATAGCCTTGAATATCTTCCAGCCTATTCGCCTGATCTAAATCCCATTGAACATAAATGGCCACAGGATAAGGCTTGAAGACGAAAAGTTGGTGGCAGCATTGCAGAATTATTTCAAGGTCAAATTATACAATCATTTTATTTGTTAATATATCTAACAGAACATCAATAATGCACAGGTCTCTACTTATACAAGCTTTTTAAAAAAGTTTAACTAAAACTATGAAGATGGTTTCTAAGTGACATATTACATTCTTGTTTCTATTTAAAAAGTAAAAAGTTACACTAAAAAAATGTTGATTAAGTGCATTAGCCCATTTGCGTAAGAAAGTACAATTTTTAAATAGTTATGGTTATAAATTAACCGGTCGATTCATGCTTCCCGAGAAAAGAAAAGCTATAATTTTGCATAGTCACTGTTTTACGTGCGGTAAAGATTTAAAATCGATTCGAGCATTGGGTGATTATTTTTATCAACAAAATATTGGTTTTTTTTCCTTTGACAATACAGGGCTGGGGGAAAGTGCTGGTGATTTTGCAAAAACAACGTTTTCCTCTCAGGTCGAAGATATTGTATCTGCCTACCAGTATCTAAAATCCCAAAATTTAAGTCCGCATTATTTATTGGGCCATAGTCTAGGTGGAGCAGCTAATTTTGTTGCTCAACAAAGTATGGAAAATCTTAAGGGGCTAATCACCCTGGGTACTCCCTCACAGCCTCAGCATTTGCTAAAACATTTTCTGAAACATAAGCAAAAAATAAAAACAGATGGTGTTGCCATGGTTGATATTATAGGTAGAGATTTTCCGATTACGCAGAAGTTTATTGATGATATAAGTGCCTATGATATTACCACGGATATAAAAGCCTTTAGAGGTGAATTGCTAGTACTGCATAGCAATACTGATGAGCTTGTTAACATTGAAGAGGGTTACAAAATTTTTAATTTAGCAAAAGCAAATAAAAGTTTTTACACCTTAAACAATATGGATCATTTAATACTTAGGCCCTTATCAAACGTTAACAAGGTGGGTAAAGTTATAGGGCAATGGTTAGATTCTCATCATTCTATTGATAATTAAGTATAAAGATTGTTCAGTCTAGATTTTCGTTTTATCATAATACTATCTATTTGATAATTTTAATAAATGCTACAAAAACTTAAAAAAGACGAAATTGTTTTTATTTCCTTTGTTTTTGTTGGGTTTATTGCGCTCTTTTTCTCAGGCACCGTGATTTATCCTTTTGTGTTAGGGGTTATTGGTGCCTATATTTTTAGTAGTAGCGTCCGATTTTTAGAAAAGTTTTTTATTCCAAGGGCCCTTAGCAGTTTTGCCATTATTTTTGTAGCAATCGCTATTATTGTTTTTTTAATAAGTATTATTTTTCCATTTATTAAAAATGAAATTATTAATGTATCGCGCAATATTCCAAATTTGGTGGCACATGTTCAAAAAAAAATAGAACCATTATGGAATTATCTTGAGCCAAATTTAAGTAAGCAAGAATTAGAAAATTTGCGTAGTCAGCTTGGAAATCAACTGGGTTCAATAAGCCAGTGGTTTTCATCTGCCATGCTCCAAGTTTTAAGTGGTGGCTTGATAGTTGCTAATGTTTTAACAATAATGTTTCTTACGCCAATAATTATGTTTTACACATTAAAAGATTGGCCTGCTTTTACTCGTACCCTGGAGGATAATTTGCCAGAACGCTATAAAAAAACTCTTCTACGCTTTTCAGCAGCCGTACATAAGAACTTAAGCAGTTTCTTTGTTGGCCAATCTTTAGTGTGTTTATGCTTGGCTATTATGTACGCGATTGGTCTTTCAATAATAGGCTTAAAGGGTGCTGTAATTGTTGGTATTTTCATTGGTGTTTTATCGTTTATCCCTTATGTTGGGGCCATATGTGGTTTTATTGTTTCTATACTTTTACAGTTAACCCAAACAGGAACGTTCGTATCTGTTCTTTATGTGATTATTGTTTTTGTAGTGGTGCAATTAATTGAAGGATACTTACTTACGCCAAAATTAGTGGGCAAAAAAATAGGGGTGCACCCTGTAATTATTATTTTAAGCCTTTTATTGGGAGGAGTTTTTTTCGGCTTTATTGGGGTTATGTTTGCGCTACCGATGGCAGCCGTAATTGTTGCAATATTGCGGGAACTTAAAAGACCAAAAAATTAAGTTTATTTAAGTATCAAAAAAAACTACTTTACATAATTGGATATAAAGTTTTTTACCCTGAATGAATATTATAAAAAAAATTATCTTTCTTTTAGTTATTCCTGTGTTGTTGCAGCAAGCTACACTTTACCCAACAAAAGGAGACTTAAAGGCCGATAAAATTATAGTTTACAAAGCTAAACGTCAGCTTCAGCTTATACAGAAAGGCAAAATTTTAAAAACTTATAAAATTGCTTTAGGCTCCCATCCTGTTGGTCATAAATTAAAAGAGGGAGATGGTAAAACACCAGAAGGTGCTTATAAAATTATTGCAAAAAATACCTGGAGCCAATTTTATTTATCCTTAAAAATTTCCTATCCTAATACAGATGATTGTAAACAGGCAAAAGCTAATAAAGTTAACCCAGGAGGTGACATTATGATTCATGGTCTTGGTAAAAAATTTGAATTTTTAGGAAAGATTCATACTTTATACGATTGGACACAGGGCTGTATTGCAGTTACAAATAAAGAAATAAAAGAAATTTTTAATGCCGTGAAGGTTGGTACACCTATTATAATTCATCCATAAATTCAAATTATCTTTATCCATTTTCATCAACTTATAAGTTTCTCGTAAAATACCCATATAGGTTTTTTTTGTGCATAATAAAAAAATATAATTAAAAAAGGGTTTTTATTTCAAGTATTGTTGGGGCATTTTTTCAAAAATATGGTCA
This sequence comes from uncultured Verrucomicrobiales bacterium, assembly GCA_964351815.1. Lineage (GTDB taxonomy): Bacteria > Pseudomonadota > Alphaproteobacteria > Paracaedibacterales > CAITNM01 > CAYGPH01. Next base: position 21,808 of record CAYGPH010000002.1, read on the forward strand.
ATGGTTTACTATATTTACATTTTCTATTAATAATAACGCAACCTTTTAAGGAATACTAAAAAACTGCTGCTTGGTTGCTTAAGAATAATTTTTAGTTTTGTGGATAATAGCTGCCATCGTTATAGGCTGAATTTTCCTGATCATAAAGGGTGTTGTCCTGTTGTGGAACATAACCTTGATGAAAATTATCTTCTGTAGTATCTGAACTATCATCATAAGGAGAATCATAAGGCGAATTATTTTCAGAATTTCCATAATCTCCAGGGAAACTATTACTATTTCTTGAATTGTAACTTTCTTCCTGACCTGCTTTTTCATTAATTTGCTGGCGACTGTTATTAACATTACGCCTATATTCGTTAGCGTTTTCTTCATAGTATTGACGTTTTTCATTGAATTTCTGCTGAACTTGATCATAATCATCACGTGCTTGTTGGCGAGTGTTGTCATAGCGTTGTTGCTGATAATCCCTGGTGTTTTGATAATCATTTTGAGCACTATTTCGCATATCTTGGTACTGATTACGTTGATCCTCTCGTACATTTTCATAACCATCCTTAGCTTTGTTGTAAGTTGAACGGCCACGATCACGCATGTCACGGTAATAATCGCCAGCTGAACGGTTTTCACCACCACGATCGTTATAACTATCGCGTTCATCACGAATTTGGCTTTTGTAATCATTAGCGCGATCACGCACACTATCGTAATATCCTTTGCCTTTGTCACGGTAATCATTGGCGCGTTGTCGGTAATAGTCAGCGCTATCCTGATCTTCTTCTTGTTCTGCTTGGGTTTCATCGGTGTCACGAGGTTTCTTTTGATCAGAAGATCCGCCTCCAAACATGCTAAATATTCCTTTAATACTTTCGGCTGCACCGGCAACTTCATTAACATCTTTCGAAATACGTGCTGCAGCATCAGGCTTAGGTTGTTGTGTGTCTTGGGGAACTTGTTGCACTTGTTGTTGAACTTCTTGCTGTGCGTCGGAAGCTATTTCACCTACAGTATTTTTTACATTGCCTGCTTCTTGCTTGGTATCACGATAGACGCCAGATGCATCATCAATAATTTTTCCCACATCTTTTTTTTTGTGTCCTGTGGCTTCATTGACAACACCTTTTGCAGTTTTTTCAATATCTTGTGCCACTTGGCGTTCATGATCAAGGTGTTCACACTGTTTTTCAAGGTGATCTTGTTCTCCGCCGCCGAGTTGTGAAATTGTGTGCATGCTACCACATGGTAATTTTACCTTAAGTGCTGCTGAAGCAGCCTTATCAGTTGCTTTGGCAGCTGTTTTTGCACCTTTGTAGGCCGTTTTAGCAGCACTGGAGGCAGCACTGGAAGCAGCATGGGTAATCCCCCCAAAGAAACTGTGTTTAGCTGAAAGGGAACAGCTAAAAAGCACGATAACAATAAATGGTAAAATGCTGTGCAAGGTATTAAGGCTCTAGTTTCTATTTTATATCTTATAACTAAAGCTTTAAAAAATTACTAATGGGGCAGGGCTATTCTTGCAAACAGATAATTAATACACGTGATAAACAGGTAAAGTGTTAATATCTATCTGGTTTCCATTTTCAAGGGTATAGGTTTTTAAAAACACATCCGATTGTATTAAACGTATTTCTTGCTCAAGGCCATCAGCTTTTACAATAACGGCATTAGCAGAAAATCTTTGGGGTACACCAGCTGGGCCTGCAAAACTTGCCGTTAGCTCTAATTTTACGGCACGATATTTATCCTTACGGTCACGTTTCATATAACCATAAAAAAGACCATCACCTTTTTTGGTGACCAAGCTTTGGTCAACTACACGCATATTTTTATCAATAAAAGCCATATCGGAATTGTAAAAATCCGTTAATCCTTGGGTGTTATAAATAAAATTTAAAATATCTTGATAATCTTTTGCTGTTAAGCGTTGGTCACTTTGTTGGTCTATCAATGTTTTTACATAATTATAAATAACTTTAGCCTGAAAATCCGACACACGATTCACAATGATAACCCCTTGGTCATCGTTATTGATGCCTTGCCATGAATTATCAGTTGGGTTTTTGAAAATTACACCTTGTTCACCAATTGGTACATCTGTACCGTAGGCCGTAAGGGGTTTTCCCGTATCTGGATCCACCAATGCTTGCATTATTGTTCCTGGCTTTAATTTCACCTGGATAATAAATTTCTTTGCATCGGAAACAACCGATGGTGCTGTTGCAAAAAGGTGAGCAATATCATCGGCTTTAACAACCTTTAGATCATCAGCAGTCGGTGGATTACTTGCAAAAATTAAACTTATAAAACTTAGGGAAAAGGCTTTAATAATGTGTTTCATGACAACAAATAAAAAAATATTATTTAGATTATAGCTTAAATTTTAAATAAAATACAAAAACTGTTTTCCTGTTAGTATGTAAAAAAATAGGGCCTTCCTATTACGAAATCATAATTATTTCTGTTAATGTTGCTATAAAAAAATAGATAACTATGAAAAAAAGTATGCAAAAAGTTCTTTTTTGGTTTCGACAAGATCTGCGTTTACAGGATAATCCTGGCCTAAATATGGCTATTCAAGCTGGGGCTGTCGCGCCAATTTATATTCTAGACCAAGAAACACCAGGGAAATTAAAAATGGGGCAAGCGAGTTTATGGTGGCTGCACCATTCATTGCATAGCTTAAATGAATCGTGTGGCATGAATCTTAGCCTTTATAAAGGGAATGCCTTAGATATTATTCCAAAGCTTATAGAACAAGAGGGCTTTAAAAAAGTTTTTTTTAACCGTTGCTACGAACCTTGGAGACAAACTCAGGATTCTCTATTAACTGCCAAGTTAAAACAGCTAGGGGTATATGTGGAAACAACAAACGCATCCTTGCTATGGGAGCCTTGGGAAGTAAACAAGGAAGATGGCACACCCTATAAAGTGTTTACACCATTTTTTAAAAGCGGGTGCTTAAATAAAATGCCACCAAGGCAACCCGAGGAACTAGGTGAAAATGCCCGTTTTATTAAGCTAAATTCGAGTGACCGTATTGATTCCCTTGGGCTGATACCAAAAAAGGACTGGCATAAAACCCTTGAAAAACATTGGAACATTGGTGAACTTGGTGCACAAAAGCGCTTTGCTACTTTTCTAAAGGAAGGCTTTGAAAATTATAAGGAAGGGCGCAACTTCCCCATTGAAAAAAACGTTTCCCGGCTTTCACCTTATCTGCACCATGGGGAAATATCCCCGCACACCGTATGGTACGGTGCAAAGCATTATGCAAAAAAAAACAATATTCCAACAAAAGATTCTGACCATTTTTTAAGTGAACTTGGTTGGCGCGAGTTTTCTCATAATTTGTTACATAACTTCCAGGATCTACCTGAAAAGAATTTTCAATCAAAATTTGATAATTTTCCTTGGCAAAATGATCAAAATTTCTTGAAAGCATGGCAAAAAGGCCAAACAGGCATCCCCATTGTTGATGCAGGGATGCGCCAACTTTGGCAAACGGGCTATATGCATAATCGCTTACGCATGATTGTGGGATCTTTTTTAGTAAAAAACCTACTTATTGATTGGCGCTATGGTTGGCAATGGTTTTGGGATTGTTTAAATGATGCTGGTCTTGCCAACAATAGTGCAAGCTGGCAATGGATAGCCGGTTCTGGGGCCGATGCAGCGCCATATTTTCGTATTTTTAACCCAATATTACAAGGTGAGAAGTTTGATAAAGATGGTGAATTTACTCGCCGCTATGTGCCTGAGCTTAAAAATTTACCGAACAATTATTTATTTAAGCCGTGGGAGGCCTCTGCTGACGTTTTAAGGAAAGCCAACGTAAAACTTGGTGAAAATTATCCTGCACCAATTGTAGATTTAAAAGATTCTCGCGATGCAGCGTTAAAAGCTTTTGAAAAAACAAAATGATTAGTGAAACTGGTATCAGAAATGACCCGAAACAGAGAAACTTAATTAACTTTTTTTAAACAATTATTATCTATTCTAAATTTAAAAAAAAAATAATGTTTTTCTGGTGTTTTTTAGTAAGTATTTTGATATCAAGCGTAAAATGCGAAGCTTAAATTTAGCACAAGCAATTATTGAGTTCGAAATTGATGGGACTATAATTTTTGCGAATGAAAACTTTTGTTCTACCATGGGGTATGAACTTTCAGAAATTCAAGGTAAACATCACAGTATGTTTGCTGATCCGGTACTTGCAAGGAGCACAGAATATAAAAAATTTTGGGAAACTCTTCGCAGTGGAACATTACACCATGGACAATACAAAAGAATTGCTAAAGGTGGTCACGAAGTTTGGATAGAGGCATTTTACCATGGCTTAAAAGATAGGCGTGGAAAAGTTTATAAAGTTATTAAATTTGCAACCGATATTACGGCAGAGGTAAAAAAAGCAAATAATGATGCTAATCAAATTAATGCTATTAATGCATCTTATGCAGTTATTGAATTTACTATTGATGGTGTCATTCTAAATGCAAATGAAAATTTTTGCAAAACCATTGGTTATTCCTTGCCAGAAATTCAGCACAAACACCATAGTATATTTGTTGATTCAAGCTATGCTATGAGTGAAGAATACAAAGATATGTGGAAAAAACTTAAAGAAGGTAAACATTTTACAGGGATTTATTCAAGATTAGCAAAAGGGGGAAAAAAAATTTGGATACAAGCCACGTATAACCCCATTCTTGATCTTAATGGTAACGTGGAAAAGGTAATTAAATATGCTTCTGATGTTACAGAAACAATAGAACGAAAAGTTGAAAATGATCGTGGTATAGAAGAATGCATTAAAGTGCTTGAGCATATTGCTTTAGGTGATTTAAATGTGGGTATGGAGGAAAAATACCAAGGACCTTTTGAAAAAATTAAAACTTCTATTAATGATACGGTTTCTAAACTAAAATCTATGGTTAAAAGTATTAACGAACTTAGCATAAGTGTATCAAATACAATAAAAGAAGTTGGCTCCATGGGAGAGTCCCTTGCAGAAAGAACAGAAGGCCAAGCAGCAAACCTTGAACAAACATCCTCAGTGATGAGTAGTATTAACGATAATGTTCAATCAAATGTCTCTAACGTTGATGAAGTATATAAGATTGTTCATCATTCCTATGAAGTTGCAAAAGATGGTGGCAAAATTATTTATCAAACTATTGATGCAATGAAACGAATAGAGGAATCATCGGATGAAGTTTTTGAAATTATTGCATTAATGAATGATATAGCTTTTCAAACAAATCTCCTTTCCTTAAATGCTGCAGTAGAAGCTGCAAGAGCAGGTGAGGCAGGCAAAGGATTTGCCGTTGTATCTGAAGAAGTGCGTTCACTCGCACAACGTTCTGCTGATGCTTCAAAGCGAATTAAAAAACTTATAGAAGGTAGTCGAGAACGCGTTAATGAAGGAGTAGAACTTGTTAATAAATCAGGCGATAATCTTCGAGATATTGTTAATCTGTCTGATAAAGTTACAAAAATTATTGAAAACTTAGCCAATACTGTTAGAGAGCAGTCACAACAATTTTCAGAAGTGAACAATTCTGTTAATCAAATAGAACAACTTACGAATAAAAACCAAGATATGGTCAGGGATAATAAAAAACTTGTAAATTCATTAGAACTAGAAGTACTTGAGCTAAACAAAACAGTTGAGGCCTTTAGTATTTAGTGATTCAAGTAAATACATGCTGATCTTGCCAACAATAGTGCAAGCTGGCAGTGGATAGCAGGTTCTGGGGCCGATGCAGCGCCATATTTTCGTATTTTTAACCCAATATTACAAGGTGAGAAGTTTGATAAAGATGGTGAATTTACTCGCCGCTATGTGCCTGAGCTTAAAAATTTACCGAACAATTATTTATTTAAGCCGTGGGAGGCCTCTGCTGACGTTTTAAGGAAAGCCAACGTAAAACTTGGTGAAAATTATCCTGCACCAATTGTAGATTTAAAAGATTCTCGCGATGCAGCGCTAAAAGCATTTGAAAAAACAAAGAACATTACCATATAACTAAATATAGAAATTATTGGTTAAATATTCGTGAAGAACATACTTGGAATAGCATACATTCTCGTATCAGTAACATTACAAAGTGCATCAGTTGAAAGGGCCTACGATGGCTTTGATGAAATTGTTACAAACGCAGGTCGTAAAATGGGGTTACATCCGTATTCTATCGATGCTGCTTTATCCTCAAAAAATCAAACAACCTATTTGTATAATATTCGTTTTACTTACTGGCAGTCAGCGTTTTTTTCGTCGCGATACCTCGGTTGTAACCAAGGTTTTAGTGATGCGCGTTTAGCAGAAGATCGTAAAATTTCAGCATCTTCACCAGAGGAAGCTCTGGTATTGAATTTTTTTCCTTGTCCTGGCGGTGCAATATTACAACCAACAACCGCTGCTTCTACAGTTATTGGAAAATTAAAGCCTCACACATTAATAAATATGTTTCAAGAAGTAGACGCTTACCAAAGCAATAAGACTAAAAAGGAGGATTTTCTCCTTGGTTTTGCAAACTTAATGTTACAAGATTCTGATAAAAAACCAAAGATAAAGCCCGATCAGGTTTCAAAGTTAACAGCTAATTTTGAAAAATATAATTTAATGGTAGCAGTGAAAAATGTTTTGCAGTTTGCAAAAAAATTTTATGACTATGCAATAGAAAACCCTGAAGAATTTGGAGTTTTAGGAGAGACGGAGGCAAAAAATCAAATAATATACTATTTAACACATTTTTTTCAAAAAAAAGACAAACCCCATCTTGAGCAAAAAATTAATGAATTTTTTATGTCTGGTGTGGAACCAGAAATAGGTTTTTCTAGGAAAGACACCTTAAAAATTCAAGCTTTACAGCTAGCTAATCTTTTTTCTGAAGTCATAGCAGGCAACGATAATTATGTACTCGGCCAACAGCCACAATTAGCCCAAGCAGTTATTGTAAAGTATTTGTGTAGTCGATATGCAGCTGATATGCATACTTTTTACAGTCAAGTTTTTGGTATTGAAAAAACTAAACAAGATAGCATTCCTTTTCAATCAATGAGATTGTTTTATGAACAATTGAAGGTTAGCGCCCCTGAAGAATTGGCGCAAAAAGCGGAACAAAATCCAGAATTTGCTAATAATCTGATTAATGCATTTGTAAAATTTGAGATGTCTGCTTTGATAGAGGTTATAGAGCCAAGTATTATAACTATTGAAGATACATGTTTTTCAACATGTTTTGAATCAAGTTTATTATCAGTTCTGTTAGCTTTATCACATAACCCCCAAAAAACAGATGATTTTGAGAAAGCAAAAGTGGCTGAAAATGCTGATTTTCCTCAAACTTACTTTAGTAGTATGAAAGAGGATTTTAAAAAAATTATTTTTGCAAAAAAAATTGGAAATGATGAAGATTATTCACCTGAGATATGGGCGAATATTTTAGCAAGGCGTGATGGTGTAAGATATAAGCGTGCAGCTAAAAAGTTAGAAGTGTTATCAGATTTTAGAAATGTTGCATATTTTTTAGCCGAAATTTTTTCAATTCAACCTTTGGAAAACGATGACTATCAAGATTTTTTTACACGTTTTTTTGACACACTTCAGCTTAGCGCTTTAGATTCCTGGGAAATAGATACTTCAAGTCTTAACGGGAGAATAATTGGTGAACTTACCTTAAACTTTATTGATGGTACAAATGCACTTTTAGGAATTCATGATGGGCATTCATCGTTTAAATCTTTCCGGACGAATGCAGAATCTGAAGAAAGTTTAATTTCAAAAATATCAGCAGCTGGTAGTGATAAATTAACCAAAAAACTTGTCTTAGCTATGAAGAAAGGTGATATTCAAAGCGCCTATGATAATCAGAAAATTAATATGGATGACCTTAGGCAGGCATTACCGTATTATTTTGGAAATATAAGCATTAATACAGTTTTGCCTAAGCCCTGGGTAGTTAACGCAGAAATTTCCGATGAAGATGTAAGATCTCTAGGGCTTGCTATGCAAAACCTTATGCTGTTTGGTAATAGTATTTCTCTTTTACCCTTCAACACTTATCCTCGTGTAAACAGAACCCTGTGGGATTCTACGGAAGGAAAATTCCATGACCGTTACTGGCAAACACTATCAGCCGTAGGACTAGTCGATCTTATAAGAAAGGACTTCCTAGAAAAAATGACAGATGAAGCAGTGGAAGCAATTATGCCAGAACAGCGTATGATAGATCTCACGTGCTTAAACAATGATCAATTAGGAACAGTTGTTCCATATATTGAACTTGTTTATGATCTAGCCCTCGATAGTTCTGCATTACATTTTTTTCAAAATTTACCGGAAGCTTTGAAAGAAAATATATTAAATAATATCAATACTAATGCTAAGGAAATATCTTTTCATGTCGATCAACCCGAAGAAATTACGGCTGCTATGGAACTATTCAATACAGCACATTGCGATTTTTATTTTTACATCAAAGAAAACGAAAACTTTCCTTTTGATAATAGTATGCAAAAATGGTTGTCCTGGTTTATAGATCATGATTCAAAAGGTATGAAGCACAGAGTTACACTTATTTTAAGGTCTCATGCACAAAGGGAACAAGTGGAAAGTGGTTTAAAAGCTTTACCAAAATCTTTATATGAACAAAAATTATTTGATACTAGGATAAATGAAGCTGGAATTAGTAGTGCTATAATTTTCAAATAATTTAAGCCGATGCCAGGCTATGGCTTTGCAAAGCATTATGTTGCCAATGGCATAGGGCAACAGCTAAGGCGTCTGCAGCATCTGAGGTAATATCCTTGGGTGCTGTAGGTAGCAAAAAACCCAGCATGTTAATAACTTGGTTTTTTTCTGCATGGCCCGAACCAACTACCGTTTTTTTTATTTTATTAGCCCCGTATTCAAAAACGGGAATATTATAAAAGGGTACAGAACTTATGAGGGCTCCCCTTGCCATGGCAAGTTTTAAGCTCGATGTTGGATTTTTGTTCACAAAAGTTTCTTCAAAAACCACGCAATCAGGTTTGTGTTGATTAACGATATACCCCAGTTGCTGGTGCAACCTACCAAGCCTAAAAAATATATCTTCATTCTTATTTGGTACAATTAAACCATGATCTAAATAAGTTACGCGATTTAGGTGCGTTTGTATTAAACCCCAGCCAGTTTTTACAAGACCAGGATCTACGCCTAAAATTTTCATAAAAAATACTATTTTTTTGATTAATCATCCTTGCTATCCTATGGTGAATTCATTATGATCACAACGTTAAAAAAATAATTTACGTAGGATTTATGCAACGCACACTATCTATCATTAAACCCGATGCTACCCGCAGAAATTTAACGGGGAAAATTAATGCCGTAATCGAGGCTGCTGATTTACGTATCATTGCGCAAAAGCGCCTTCAACTTAGCAGAGCTCAAGCAGAAGCATTTTATGCCGTTCATGCGGAGCGTGCTTTTTATGGTGAACTCTGTGATTTTATGATTAGTGGCCCTGTGGTTGCACAAGTCCTTGAAGGTCAAGATGCGGTTAATAGGTATCGCGAGATTATGGGTGCAACTAATCCAGAAAACGCTGCAGAAGGAACGATTCGTAAGCTTTATGCTGAATCTATTGAAGCAAATTCTGTTCATGGTTCAGATTCAGCCGAAAATGCGGCAAATGAAATTAAATTTTTCTTTAGTGATATTGAAATCGTTAGCTAAAAATTTAGTTTTTTGAATTACTGTTAGCAAATATGAACAATTTTTGGGACCACTGGTGTCGATTTCCCAATATCTTAAGCTTTTTAAGATTTGGTTTAGCGCCTGTGGTTTTTTATACAATTACGACTAAATATTATTCATTATCATTAGCGTTAACGATTCTTGCAGCCTTTTCTGATTGGGCAGATGGTTTTTTCGCACGAAAATTAAATCTAGCAACAAATCTTGGTTCGCTGCTTGATCCCTTGTCAGATAAAGTTTTCGTTCTTTCTACCCTTGGTGCGCTTTTAGTTGTTCAGGGCATTCCCTTATTTTTGTTTATGCTGTGCTTTTGCCGTGACTTATTTTTGCTTGTGACAAGTGTGCATGGTTTAAGAAAAGGTATTTTAAATAAAGTCAAAGCCTCTTTTCTTAGCAAAATCAATACCCTTTGCATTTTTTTGTATGTTTCAGGGAACCTAACCCTTTTGATTTTTTCTCAAAATCCCAAGCAGGCGTTCTTTTTTGGGGGTTATGTTGAAAATATTACGGATTTCCTTCTAGTTACTATCCTAGCGCTTACCTCTTTTAGTTTTATTGAATATTTTTTAAAATTTTTGAAAATATATAGAACTCATGCATAATAGAAGTGTTCATTAGTTTTTTTTTGTATGATCTATTCTTCTAAACGTTCTTCGCCTTTGATTATAGATGCTTGGCCAAGTTTTGTTGATGTCCTTTCTGCAGTTTTGATGGTAGTAGTGTTTGTGCTTATGACCTTCCTAGTATCACAGGTGTTTTTAGTGGAAACGATTCAAGATCGAGACTCAGCCTTATCGAGTTTGCAAAATCGTATTCAGTTAATGCAAAAAACCTTAGAAAAAACCGAAGAAGGTAAGCAGCTTTCTCAAAAAAAAGTGCAGGAATTAGAAGACCTTCTCAATGATTTAAATCGCAAACTTTCCGTTTTAAATACGGATTATGAAAATGCTTTAGAAAAAGCCAGCCAAATTGAAAAAGATAAGGAATCTTTTCGTATGGATGCTGATCAACTTAGCAAACAGCTTGATGAACTAAATAAAGCACTAGAAAAATTAAAAACGACAAATGATGAAAAAGATGCTGAAATTAATGATGTAAATAAAAAACTTAAACTGCAATTAGTAGAAGCTGAAAAATATGCATCGTTAAAAGAGGTTAGTAATTTTCGTTCTGAATTTTTTCGGGAGCTTAAAAACATCCTTGGTGATCGTTCAGATGTTAGAGTTTCTGGGGATCGCTTTGTTTTTCAATCGGAAGTCCTTTTTACTTCCGGTTCCGCTACCTTAGAAAAGGAGGGTGAAAAACAGCTTAACGAGCTTGCTAAAGCCTTAAAAGATATTGCAAAAAAAATCCCAAAAAACATTAAATGGATTTTGCGGGTAGATGGCCATACGGATAGCATTCCAATCCAGAATAAATTTCCTTCCAATTGGGAACTGGCATCCGCTCGTGCTTTAGCTGTTGTAAAATACCTCATCCAAAAAGGCATTAGTAGAAAACATTTGGTTGCTGCAAGTTTTGCCGATACGCAGCCCCTTAGTAAGGATAAAAAAGATCAAGCCCGTAATCGTAGGATTGAATTTAAATTAGATCAATATTAAGAGTTGCAAAAAACACGTTGAAATGGTAATTTTATTACCTATTTTGGGGTTGTAGTTTTATCTGTGAAAAAATTTATCATTATTGTTTTCTTACTTTCATTTAATTTTTGTCATAGTGCCGTTTCAGCGGGAGAGGAAACTCAGCAAACCCAGGAACTCGATTCTATTCCGGAGTTGCCAAGGTTTTCCTCTAAAGAGTATTTCTTTCAGGATTTTCATGTCAATAATAACTACCCAATTCACGGGTATAGCTCAGCCGACTTTGAAAGATTAAGAGATGAAATTAAAAAACTTGTTGGCTACGCATTAGGTAAATATGCAGAAATTTTAGATGCAGACCTTGAGGGTCATGCGATAAATAGTCAAGATGAATCTACTTTAAATCAATTTAGAGACTTAATTACTACAAGTAGTTTGGCATGCCAACGAATTATTCCTTTAGCTGAAAGAGAAAACTGTATAGACAGGATAAAAACGGTTATATTTGCACATTACTGTGAACAATTAAAATAGCTAGTGCATAATAACTCCCTTCAAGCAAAGTATTTCTTAGTATTATTTTATGCTTTGCAACTTTTATTTTTTTGGCCAGGTGTTTTAAGCCCAGATAGTCAATGCCAATACCAGCATGCTATTGCTGGAACTTATAATGATCATCATCCTGCAGTTATGTCTTTTGTTTGGCGTTACCTTGATATGCTTTACCAAGGATCAGGTCTATTATATTCTTTGCACCTTGCATTTTTGTATATTGGTTTATTTTACCTTATTAAAGCATTAGAATGCTCTATATGGCGGTGGTATTATCTATTTGTACCCGTTATTCCTCAAGTTGCCGTTTATAGCGTGATGGTATGGAAAGATATTGGTTTTGCCTATGCGTATGTAGCGGTTGTGGGGTATTTAACTTATTTATACTATCAAGGAAAGCAGTTAAAGCTTATTGATACGCTGTTTTTTTTAACTATTTTGTTTTACGGAACTGCAATTAAGTATCAGGGGCAGTTTTTGGCCCCAATAGTTCTATTTTTCTGCGCTTATCTATTTCAAGACAGAAAAAAAATTAAGGTTTCAAAAACAATCATTTATGGATTTGGCTTAATTTTTATTTTTTATGGTGTGCTCAATTCAGTAAATAATTTTCTCGTGCCAGAAAAACAAAAAAGCTATTCTTGGCAGTATGTTAAGCTTTACGATTTGGCTGCCCTATCTGTTGCGAAAGACCAAGACTTTCTTCCTAAGGGTAATAAATCAGTATTTTATAATTTTGAAAAACTAAAACAAACCGTGCAAGCGTTTAGTGTTGATGAGCTCGTTTTCCCAAAAGATGCTATTTTGCGAAAAAATCCTGATAATTCGCAAATTCTTAAAAGTGTGTGGTTGAAAACAATTTTAGCTTATCCTTTTTCATACCTAAAACACCGTTTAACAAATCTGTCTTACATGCTATGCGGTAGAGTTGGTTTTACCCATATAGAACCTTATACCAAAATAATTGAAGGTTGTATTCCATGGCTAAAATTACCAATTCTAGTAGCTAGCTATGCTTTACTTTCGCAAATGATAATTTTTGCATTGTTGTTTGCCACATGCATTTTATTAGGGTGGCGGTTTTTTAATAATCAAAGAATAAGCTTTGACCCAACTGTGCTTATAACACTGCTTTCCTTAACCATGTTGAGTGTTATGCTAGTTTTTACTATGGCAGGCACCCCCCGCTATACTTATATTGTTGCATGCCTTGTTAGCTTGTTACCGCCATTGATAATTAACAATAAAAAGGATATTTAAAAAACATTCAGGGATGATGTAAAATCTTCAGAAAGGTTTTCATCATTATTAAAGTATTGAAAAAATTTTTCCTCATCAATTGTTTTATAAAATCCTTGGCGATTTTTTTTATAGGCCCACATGGCATCGCCATAATGGAATTCTGACCAGTGTAAGCCATTGTTTATAAAACCAGCTTTGCTCATGGCGGTTAATAATTTCGATCGATTTAATTGATCAGATTCTTCAAGGGATGGTGCAAAGGTAAACTGGTGGAATTCAGGCGCACATAAACTTTCATCGTTATTTCCCATAGGAAGCAATTGCCTTTCATTTAAATCGACCAGTGTAAGTGCAACACAACCCCCTGATGAATATCTTGGTGCGCCGTATATGTTAATGTCACGGTCTACGGTCATATAAGAACGTATAACACATAGTCCTATGTGATCATCAAGGTATGATAAAGCTTTTATAAGTTTTTGTTGAACAGTTTCGCGTAAAACTATTTTTTGCTCTATGTTTTCCGAATTATTTAAAAATTGTATAGGAAAAATTTTGTCATGATTAAATGGGGATAATGCATCATTATTTTCTACAACAGCACAAGTGCTTTTATCATGTTGGTCAAAATCGATTAATAAAATACTATTAACAACAGTGGATGAAAATTCACAAAATTCAAAATTGTGTGGTCCTGGTATATGTGCAGAAAAAATTGACAAATTTAAAATGGCTAAGGACAAGAAATTTAAATAATATTTTTTACTCATGCAGACTAATAATAACAATTATATATAAATTTTAACCGTTTCACTTTTCAAATTCTATATATTTAATCTTTATGCTGGTTGTTAAGCTATAAAACCAACAAGCTAAAAACTTACGCTTTCACGTTCTTTTCTTGCAAAATAGCTGTAGTAAGCCGGTACAACAAAAAGGGTAAACAAAGTTCCAATCATCATACCACCAACAATAACCCAACCCAGTTGTCTGCGACTTTCGGAACCAGCACCATCGGCCAAGGCAAGGGGAAGGGCACCTAGAACCATGGCAAAAGTTGTCATTAAAATTGGACGCAAACGCAGTTTAGATGCTTTAATAATGGCCTCAGAGATACTAATTTTCTTTTCATCGCGTAATTTATTAGCAAAATCTACCATTAAAATACCATGTTTGGTTATCAGACCAATTAATGTGATCAAACCAATATTAGAATACAAGTTAAGGCTGCCTCCATTCAGGAAGGATAAGGTAAGTACAGCACCCGTAAGTGATAGGGGAACGGTAAGCATAATAATGAACGGATCGCGCCAACTTTCAAACTGGGCTGCCATCACAAGATAAATGAAAGCAATGGCTAAACCAAAAACCAGCTGCATAATTGGGCCTTCCGTAAGGTATCGTTTTGCTTCACCAAGAAAATCAATACGGTAATCAGCAGGAAGTGTATTTTTTGATTCTCTTTCTACAAATTCGATACCGTCTCGTAAACTGAATTCCTCTTTCAATACACCAGCAAGCATGACCGAACGCATACGATTTGTGCGATGAATTTCAACGGGACCAGAACGCGTGTTAATTTCAACCAGTTCAGATAAAGGAACCAACGTACCATCACGATCACCAGCTTTAATAAATAAACGATTTATATCTTCAGGGCTTTGCCGTGATTCATTATTTACTTGAATGCGCACTTCGTACATCTTGTTATCTTTTTTAAAGTAGTTAGCGCGGCGTCCACGAATAAGGGTATCAATGGTTTCGGCTATGGCATCAGGTTCGATCATTAATGAAGAAATTTTGTCACGCAATACCGTAATAGTATAATCGGCGACATCACCACGAGAATCGTTATATACGGTTTTAAACATACCAGATTGGTGCATGGCCTCAAATAAACCACGTGAGGCATCGCGCAATTCTTTGCTGTTCTTATTGGCACGTATAACAAATTCAACGGTTGTCCCACCGCCACCAGAACCACTATTTCCCGTTGTAACCCGTGTTTCAATACCAGTAACCGGTATTAAATTCTCGCGAATTTGGGTGGCTACTTGCTCCGTTGAACGGGTACGGTCGGTGCTAAGTCTTACATAGGAATCAAAGGTAGGATTCGTAATATTAATCACGTTACGTTCAACTTCTGGTATTTTGCGAATGGCATCATCCATCTGTTTAATGTAACGTTCCGTGTAAGCAAGGGTAGCACTTTGCGGAGCTTGTCCTTGAATATGAATATATCCTTGGTCTTCATAGGGAACAGTTTCAGCAGGTAAAAAATTATAAACGAGAAATCCAAATGCTGCTGCACAAACGGAAATAATTACAGTTCGTAAACGCTTAGGCATTATATTACGTAATATTTCTTCGTAGCGCTTTTCAATATTTTGCATCCAAGAATCATCTTCAAACCACTTGCGTAATTTTGTCTTTTCTAAAGGAATATCTTTTGTGTCATGAGTTTTTTTACGCAGCATTCGTGCACACATCATCGGTGATAAGGTAAGCGCTGCAAAGCCTGATAAAATGACCGCACCCGCGAGTGTTATAGAAAATTCCGTTAAATATTTGCCAATTTGTCCCTTAGCAAGTGCAATAGGAGCATAGACGGCAACAAGGGTTAGGGTCATAGCAACAATAGCAAAGCTGATTTCTTTAATTCCTTTAAAGGCTGCTGTGAACGAATCCATGCCTTTTTCTTGGTTTCGGTGAATATTTTCAAGCACGACAATGGCGTCGTCGACAACTAAACCGATAGCAAGCACCATAGCCATTAAGGTTAAGGAGTTTAAGCTAAAACCTAATAGGTACATTAAAAATAAAACCCCGATTAAAGAAACGGGAATTGTGACAAGGGGAATAATGCTAGAACGGAAAGACCGCAAGAAGAAAATTACAACAGCAACAACCAAAAGAGTAGCTTCTGCTAAGGTTTTATAAACCTCATTAATTGATTGTTCAATAAAAGTTGTAATGTCGCTCGCCACCGCAACGGAAACATCTTCAGGTAAACTTTTGGAAATTTTATCCATAGATTTTTTTACACCGCGTGCAACGTCTATTGGGTTTGCATCTGTTTGTTTCACAACACTTATGCTAATACCTGATGCACCATTAAAAAGGGTTTTTGTTCGACGATCATCGGAATCAATTTCTGCGTGGCCAATATTACTAAGGCGAACTAAAAAATCTTTGCGATTTGCGATAACAAGATTGTTAAATTCTTCTGGCTTTTCCAAGGAAGCAATAGTGGTTACAGAATACTGCCGGTCTTTTGATATTAATTTACCTGCTGGTTTTTCAATGTTTTGTTTTTTTATTTGAAAGAGAACATCTGAAACAGTAATGCCATATTCGGCAAGGCTTAAGGGATTAAGGAAAACCCGCATAACGTAATCGCCTGCCCCTAAAATATCTACCCTTGCTACACCTTTAACGGCTTCTAGTTCTTTTTCAAATTCCCGTTTGGCAATATCCATCAATTCGCCTGGGTCTTTTTTAGTAGATGTGATTGCAAGGGTTATTATTGGCCTGTCATCGGCACGTGATTTACTTAAAATGGGGTAGCTTGCTTCTTGTGGAAGCTTGTCATGGTTTTTACTTAAGCGGTCACGCACATCATTGATAGCATCGCTAATGTCTCTGTCTGATCGGAATTCCACAAATATTTTGGCTTCTTCAGAATTACTAACGGATTCAATTTTATCGATACCCTCAATTCCCGATACGGCCTCTTCTATAATACGAGTTAACTGGGTTTCCACAATTTCAGGGCTGGCACCAGGTAAAGTAGACTCAATCGTGATGGTAGGATGAGAGACAGTTGGCAATTGTTGTAGCGGTAAACGACTACCACCGACTAAGCCTAATAAAATAAGAATGAATGTCATTACCCAAGCAAGTACAGGGCGCTTGATACAGATTTCAGAAATTACCATGGGTTGTTCCTTAAGGGCATTTTTGTGATGGGTTAATTAGAGTCTTCTTTGCCTGTTTCAGCTGCTTTTATTTCTGCTTCGGCAGCTGCATTTTCTTCTTCTATATTGGTAATAGCTACCTTAACACCTGGGCTAAGCTTTAATTGGCCAGAAGTCACAACAATTTGATCAGGTAATAAACCAGCAATAATTTCAACTCGTCCATTTTCACGGGTACCCGTTAAAACCCTACGTTGCTCGGCGCGACCTCTTTCAACGATCCAGACATATTCAATTTCCCCCATACGATTAATCGTTGCTTCATCAACGGAAATGGTATTACCTTTCTCACCAACAATAACACTAACTTCTGCAAACTGACCATCACGTAACATACCGTTAGGGTTAGGTATTTGCGCTTTTACTTCTAGACTATGGCTAAGTTTATCTATTGAGGCATCAACAGCGGTTACTGTTCCCGTAAACACCTGATTTTTGTGCGCATCAAGCTTAACTTCAACGACTTGGCCTTGACCAACCTCTAGGGCATTGTTTTCAGGAACTTTAAAGGTTACATCTACTGTTTTATCATTAACAATGGTTACTAAATCCGTAGCACCTTGAACAAAGGCGCCAGGGGTTACATTGATTAATCCAATAACACCAGAAAATGGGGCTTTGATGTGTGCGCGATCAACATTAGCCTGGGCGCTTAAAAGTTTTCCTTCGGAGATTTGTAAACTTGCTTTGGCTTCATCAAACTTTTTTGGGCTTTCAACCTTTTGTTGAAATAATTTTTCTGAACGTTCAAAGTTAGCTTTTGCTAAAGTGTGTTCACCTTCAGCTTGCTTATATGCTCCAAGGTATTCTTTGTCTTCAAATTTAATAATTAAATCGCCTTCTTTTACTTCACTGCCTTCTTCAAATAAAATTTCTGTAATACGTCCCGCCATTTCTGACTTAATTGTAACAGATTTTGTTGCCCGAATGTTTCCTACGGATCTTATGCGCTTACTCATAGTTCCAAGGGTTGTTGTTTCGGCTTCGACGGTGCTTACACGGTCCATGCGTGCTTCCTGCGTATTGTTGCTCATTAAGGAAATACAAATGCTTTGGGCAACGGGTTTTCCTACTCGTAACCCAATAAACCAAAGGGTTAAAAAACCAATGATGGCAATAATAACGAAAAATGCTATTTTGTTAGCTGTTATGTTTTTAAGGCTACTTTTGAGATCCATATGTTTGCATAGGATGTAATTAAGAATATTATTTCGATATTATCATTTATTCATAAAAAATAGTAGAAGAAATGTCTTGTTGAGCAATAAATTCAAGCTTCCTAATTGTTTTTAATAACTATCGTTTGCAAAATAATTCTTGGTTCGTAAAGTTTTGCCTACAAAATTCTGATAATATACCTTTAAAACGCAATTTTAAGAGGTAACTATCCATATGTTTTAAAATATTTTTATGTTTTGTATTTGTTACAAATGAAATAAAATCCGTTTCCATGGTATTTTTGATTGTTTTAAAATCTTCCGTATTTTTGGAATGGTGACCATCAAAAACGGAAAGATCAACAAAGAAATTTTGTATTTCCCCTTTGTTAAGAGCTTTTATCATAGCTTCTGTTGATTCATAAGTTTTAATTTTTTCAGGTTCAATACCATAAAAATAAATCGAATTAATGGTTGATGTACCCTCTATAACACCAATATTTTCGTTTCTGATAACATGTAAGGGTTTATGAACTTGATTATCAGATTTTAAAAGGTGGTTCGTATATTCAGAAGTGAAAATGCCCGTTAATGCCGAAAAAATTAAGAGGCTAAAAAAGCTCCACATAATGGTTATAAAGGCCAAAAATATAGAATCTGTTTTTGCATACAATGGAGAGCTTTCAAAAGATGTATAAAAAAGTTTGTAAATATGCTGAAAAAGTGTTGTTCGTTTTTTATAAAAAACGTTATACAAAACAAGCAAAATAATAGATATGCAAAAGCCAATAAGAAAAATTTTAAATATTTGTCCAAAATGATTCAGTTCAACTTCTGAAAAAAAAGATATGAAAGAAGCCTCTTTAAATTTGCTTACTGCGCCAACATAGTTAATCAAGTAGGGGGTAGAAAAAATAAATTCTTTCACCCTGTTAGATGTTATAGAAACCGGGCCTACTAGGAAATCAATTTGTTCTTTTTTTAAATTTTCTAAGGCAGTATTAATATTTTTGCCCATGTTTACATATTTAAATTTAATACCTTCTTCTTTTGCAAGCATTTCCCATAGACTAACAGCATACCCCATATATTTTCCCTGATTAAAGTAGGAAAATGGTTTGTAATCGAGCACCCCAACGTTATAAATCACATCTTTATCGGCATTGGCGCTTAAAGATATAAGCAGAATAAAAATACGAATTATTTTTAACACAACAACAGCTTGAAAATTTCTATTTTGATTATAAATTACAAACTATTAAGAATTATTTTATTACTTTGAATGTTTTTCTTGAAATTTTGTTTAAATGGTATTATCTGCTATTTGTCTAATAAAAAAAGGTAAATAAATGAAAAAAATTTTAATAGCTGCGGTTGCACTCTTAACCCTAAACGCGGCTAGTTTTGAAGATTTGGAAACCCAAAGTAGGTTTAGCGCCCTAAAAATCTTTGGAGAATCTATGATAAATGATGAAAACTTTGATATATTGAAAGACTTTTTAAAAGAAAGGCCAGAGCATTTGCCTTTTTCTGATCAAGCTTTACGATTAGAGCAAGACCATCGATTAGATGCTAAAAATTTACAAGCTTTGAATGATGCAGTTCAAAGTAAAATAAATGTTTTTTTAGGAATTAAGCAATTTGTTACTTCTTCTTGTGGTCAACCCGTTAAAAAAGAAATTCCGATAGATGAATTTGATAATGGTTGTTATCAAATAGGCAGCGCAATTATGAGCTTTTATTTAGCCGAAAACACAAGAGACGTGGGTGCAGAAAATATGCTTGGTGAAGGCCTAAAAAGTTTATATTTGCATTTCACAGGTCAAAAAAGTTGGGTATCACAACAACTTAGGGTCTATCAGCCTGGTGATACACAAGAGGATAGTTCAGCAGCTTATATGGCAAGTGATAATCATGATCAGCAAGCTAGACTAAGTGATACTGAGCTAAACGAAATGTCTATGAAAGCAAAGAAAATATCGCAATTGCGTTGGTTAAACGCTGTAAACCAAGATATTACGAAACATTCAATGAATGCTTGGGATATAGCAGAGGCAGCAGGTTTTTTTGTGCTTCTTGAGTATGGTGTAAGCAGTATAGATTGTTATTTAGAAGAAATGGCTGTTAAACCAGTTAGAGAAAAGTTAGATAAACTTATTAATGATGCACATGTATTGAAAGACACATTGAAGTATGAAAATTATGCTTTAAGTTCAGGAAATCCATTTCCAACGAGTTTAAATAATGAACAAGCTCTTTTTCATATAATTGTTTCTCAACTTGATGATTTAACAAACTGCTTAATGAGGGGAAGTTTTTTTATATTACAAAAAGACTGTAAGCAACCCTATGAACGCGGTATTAAAAATGCTGCATTAGCAAAAAGATTGTATTACGCTTACATGACAAAAGCAGCAACCCGCTTAGTATCATTGCAAAACGGTGTTGAGCTAAATGAAGAAAATCGTCAGCAATTTATTGATGATTATTTTGGTCATCATGAAATTTATTCTGATGCAACTTATGGAGAGTTAAAAAAACTTTTTGTGCAACCAATACCAGTTGATAATAGTTTGCCATATCCCAATTTAGACTGCTGGCTATGGGGTGAGTTAGTTTTTGGTTATGAAAAAGTTGAAGAGTTAAAAGCTTTATTAGCTTAGGCATTCTAGCATCAGAAAAAATTGGGCTGTTTGAATTTTTCATCAGTCCATTTTTTTGTAAGATTTTCCCCTTTCAACAATATTGTGCTAGTATCAGTGAAATTTGTAACAAGTATTTAAATATGAAATCTTTTACACTGTGCGATGCATCTGTAGCAGCTGGTGAAATAGCATACTTTGCTTTACCAATGCCTGAACGTTATTCTTGTGCACCAATGTATATGCCTATTAAAGTCATTCATGGTAAGAAGCAAGGTCCTTGCTTTACAATTTTATCCACTTTCAAGGGTTCAGAATACAATGGAATAGAAATTGTTAACCGCTTAATGACGTTGATTGATCCTGAAAAATTATCGGGTACATTACTTGCTGTTCCGGTTGTGAATACTTATGCTTTAACACATTATCCACGTACACTTCCGGTTAGACAGTCTTTATATAATTGTTTCCCAGGTGATGAAAAAGGTACATATGGAGATCGGGTTGCAAAAATGATTACCCAAGAAATATTAGGCCGAAGTGACTATTGTGTTCAGTTAGATACTGGGGATATGCATAATAATATTTTACCGCAAGTTTTTTGTGATTTTGAAAAAACTGTCGATAAAAAATTGGCACAGTCCTTTCAGACAGCGGTTATTAATAATGTGCACGATAACACAAATAGTCTCAGAAAAACGGCAGCTGAAATGCAAATTCCTTTTGTGGTTTTCCAAGCAGGAGAAGCCATGCGTTTTGATGAAACAGCTATTAGTTTTGGTGTAGAAGGTGCCTTAAATGCGCTTCGCCATTTAAAGATGATTGATGAACAAGCAAAGCATGATATTTCACCTATTGTTTCGCAGGATCTAGAATGGTTAACCGCAGAGCGCAGTGGTATTATGCATACCACCGTAAATTTAGGGCAAAGTATCAAAAAAGGTGAAGTTATTGGTGATATTACTGATCCTTTTGGTGCTGGAGAATCCCATAAAATTATTGCCGATAATGATGGGATCGTTGTGGGTATTAATACTGCACCTTTAATTTCAGAAGGAATGATTACCTTTCGGATAGCGCAATTTTTAAATCAAATGAAAGCAGAGGCGCTGATTGAAGAATGGAATCAAAAGCAGCCTGATAGTTACATTAATACGAATTCATAGATGTTTAAAAATATACCCCTAAAAGGATATGTTTCATGGATTATAGGTATTCTGTTCTTTTTTTATGAATTCACCATTCGCACTATACTCGGAACCTTTCAAGTTGGTGTTGTTCAAGACCTTGCTTTAAGCGCTTTTCAGTTTGCACTTTTAAGCACTACCGTTTTCATGGTAGTAGCCTGCGTAATGCAAATTCCCATTGGCTTTTTCATTAATCGCTTTGGTATAAAATATACCCTTGCTTTTGGCGCATTCATAAGTGCTTTAGGATGCTTAGGTTTTTCCCTTACCAATGATTATTACGTTGCTGTAATTTGGCGTTTTGTCATGAGTTTTGGCTCATGTTTTGCCTTTGTTTGCCTTTTATATATTATTTATGATTCGCTACCTGGCCGTTACGTTG
>CAYGPH010000002.1:44278-70197 GCA_964351815.1 uncultured Verrucomicrobiales bacterium
TGCCACATATATTGGGTTGTCGCAATTTTTTGCAACCTTGGGGCCAGTTTTTGCAGCCGGGCCCCTTAACGATTTAGCCCAGTCAGGGGGTGTAAGTTGGCGAGAGGTATTTTTTAGTTTATTCATCATGGGCTTTGCCTTGGCTATTATGTCATTACTTTTTGTTCGAAAAAAATATTCAAAGGCTGGTCAGTACCGAATTTTAAATCGTCCTTATCCTGTCATAAAACAATTGAAAGAAATTTTAAAACGACGACAAGTGTGGGCCATAGCACTTTTTACAGCTTGTGTGTATTGTGCTGTTGAATATTTAACGGAAAATGAAGGCACAACTTTTTTGCAAACCAAGGGTATTCCCCTTAATCGTGGTGCTTATGCTTTAACAGTAGCCTGGATTGGCTATGCTTTTGGTTGTCCTATTTTAGGCTCCCTTTCTGATAGTTTTAAAAGGCGAAAGCCAATTGTTATATTTGGTGCTATTTCTAGTGCCATAGCGATACTAACAATTATGCTTGCTTATGATTTTACAATTATTACAGGTGCATTTTTTCTGCTAGGCATTTCTGCAAGCAGCCAAAGTGTAGGGTTTTCCTTAATGGGAGATCAGTTTCAGGAGGCTGAAAGAACTTTAGCACTGGGGTTTTGTAATACCTTGTTGCAGATTGTTTGTGCTGTAAATGCACCTGCAATTGGCGTAGTGCTTGATTGTTATAAGAATCATGTGAAAAATCTTGGTCATATGGAATATCAAATGGCATTTATTATTTTACTGGTAACAATTTTTGTGGCATTTATTTTGGCCTTTTTCAGTATAAAAGAAACCTATGCTAAACTACAGTCTGGTTTTACGATTATCAGGAACTGTTAACAAACTCGGTTTTTGATCAAAGCCAGGGGCTATGAAAGAGTTGAAAGTAACATCAAGCTTATCCACACGTAGGATAATTCTTCTGTTTTCTTTTATTTTTTCCGAAGAAGGCCTCAACAAAAGTTTCTGTAAAAAATCATAAAAAGCATCACCAATAGCTGAGGCATCTTTACGAACCAGGCCCTTAAGGGATTCAATTATCATTTAGTTGGGGTGTCTTCTGCTGTAGTTGCGTATAATTGAAGATAACCAAAACTAACCCGTAACAAAAGTAAGCAGTATTTTAAAATGGAATATTCATATTTTAAAAATTGTATGCACGATTATAATTATGTGTATTTGGATTAGTAATCTTTTAAGGGAGAAGAAAATAACTGGCCACTACGCTTCCATATCGAAACGTAATATATGTTCTAGCAACTTAACAAAAGGGAAAGGACGCTAAGTAAAGCACTTACGTCAATACTGGTTTTCATCCATGAGCATCCTTAAAATCAATTTTATAGTTTAATCTCCCTTAAGAATACGTGCCTTGTCTCGCTTCCATTCGCGTTCTTTTATGGTTTCACGCTTATCCACGACATTCTTTCCCTTACCCAAACCTATATCTAATTTGACCTTCCCATGTTCATTGAAGTATAAGCTCAGGGGCACTATTGTATAGCCCTTTTTTCGAACATTGCCTATGAATTTATTCACTTGGCGTTTTTTTAACAATAGTTTACGTGGTCGTTTGGCTGAATGGCCAAAAATTTGACTACTTTGGCTGTATTCTGGAATATTTGCATTAAATAAATAAATGGCCGTAGGATCATTTTCCATAGCTCCGGCATAAGCCTCGTTAATGCTAGCTTTGCCAAAACGCAAAGATTTTACTTCAGATCCGGTAAGCATAATACCTGCTTGTTCCGTTTCCAATATCTGATAATCGAAACGTGCGCGCTTATGCTGTGCTATGGTAATTTTTTCACGTTTCATAGTTTTGTGATACGTTAGGTTTTTCATAATAAGTATGTCAAAATACCAAAGTTATGGCAAAAAACCCACTAAAAAAGCCTGATAACAGGCAAAATCGAGACCTATTATTAATTTTAATTGGTACCGTCGTAATGATGTTGGCTCTGGCCTACGCTTCAGTACCATTATATAAAATATTTTGTCAGCGCACCGGCTTTGGTGGTACACCAAAAATTGCCTATCATGGTTCAGATAGGGTGCTTGACAGAAATTTAACGGTGCGTTTTGTGGCAAATTTGCAGCGCAGCCTTCCTTGGGAATTTCATCCTTTGCAACATACTAAGGTTGTTAAACTTGGTGCGAATGGATTAGCATTTTATTTTGCAAAAAATAACGCTAATAGGCCAATTAAAGCCATGGCTACTTACAATGTGTCCCCTGATGTTGCAGGGCAATACTTTAACAAGATTGAATGTTTTTGCTTCGAAGAACAGTTTTTTGACCCTGGCCAGGGCACAGAGTTTCCTGTGTTGTTTTTTATAGATCCTGCGTTTGACGAAGATCCCCTACTAAAAGATATAAAAGAAATCACCCTTTCTTATACTTTTTTTGAATTAAAAAAGTAATGAACCATTTCATCTTTTAAAGCAACTTCCTTTATTGGCAAATATAAAAAAGGCCGACTGCAGAAAAATTGAATATTACATGCATAAATCAAAAATTTTTGTCATAAATACATTACAAAATAGTATTAAAGTTTAGATACTTATCATATTGAACTTCTCATATGTATCTGAACTTTTTATAGCAAGAATACATAAACTTTTTTAAATCTACTGATGAAAAAAATTTACTATAAGATTTTTCAAGGTTGTGCCAACATCGCTATTTTTTCCTTTATCAAGTAAACTCAGATACACCGGTTCAAGCTTTGGTAATTGGCTATTTTTATATATTTTTAAGGGGTGGCTTACCATGCGCTTGGGTAAAACACTAATGCCCATGCCAGTAGATATTGCGGTTGCTAAGCTTTGATAGCTATGACTTGTAAAAGAATGTTCATATGGTAGCGCCATGCTCTCTAATCCTTGCAGAGCTCGTTCTCGATAAATACAAGGTGCGGGGGACAATACCAAGGGTAGCTCAATTTCATTATTCGGTGTTTTTTGACTATAAACCCAAACTAAGGGTTCTTCCCTTAAGGTATGAGCATTTTTTTTGTTGTTTTTAATTACGGCAAAATCGTAATGATCTTCGGTAAAACGTTTTTCAAGTACCTTTGATAATTCACATTCTACATGCAACTTTACATTGGGGTGTAAGCGCTGAAAATCTACCAAAACACTTTGCAGAATGATACTTGCAAAATCTTCAGGTAAACCAAGAAAAATTTCTGCTTTTATATTACTTGCAGCAAGGGTTTGTGAGGTTGCTTTTTGTAATTTTAAACATTCACTTGCCATATCATAAAATATTTTCCCCTGTGGGGTTAGCATGCAATCTTTATCTATCAGGGGAACTCCATAAATAGTGTTTAATTTTTTAATAATTTGGCTTATGGCAGGTTGGGTGCGGCCTAAAAGAATGGCTGTCTTCGTGTAACTTTGGGTTTCATAAAGGGTACATAAAGCCCGCATTGCATGAAAATCTATTGAATCCATAAGATATTGTTATAAAAATATAAAAATTATTAATTTTATAAATAATAGCGATTCCTATAGAATAAATCAAAATTTAAAAAAATACTTAAATGGAAAACTTCCACAAAATTTTATACTTTTTAATAATTGGGGTAACATTAAACGTAGGATGGTTTTCATACTTGTATTTGCAGGGAGAAAAAAAATTTAAAAAATGTTTTGTATATATTTTAGGCCTAAGCATTTCCATGCTTGCTGCTATCTATAACCTGAATACAACACAATTTTCTTTATTTTACTTTATGCTTTATTTAGGGTTAGCAAATTTTTTTCTTATCGGTTTATTATGTCACAATAAATATTGGAGAGCATCCTTAAGTACGGCGGTATTTGCTGGCTGGCAGTTAAGCCTTGGGTTTATTGTGTTGTTTGTTTCTTCATGGCTTTTAACCCAAGAATTTCATATGGTTGCACCAGTTTTTTCTTACCAGGATTCTGCTAGCGTTTTCTTTAAATACTTGGCCGTTGAAAAATTATCCCTCAGGCATGAAATTTTAATTGGGTTAATTGTTCTTGCGGCTATGGTGCAGTCGGCAATATGGCCCTTCCACAAATGGTTGTTAAGTTCGCTTAATGCACCAACCCCAGCATCGGCAATGATGCATGCAGGTATTATTAATGCAGGTGGAATTATCTTGGTAATGAATGCACCATTACTGCTTATGTCAGCCTTTTGGCTTCAGGCAATTTTTCTTTTTGGAGCCATATCGGTTATTTTAGGCACAGCCTATAAACTTATTCAGCCAGATATTAAACGCACATTAGCATGTTCGACCATGGCACAAATGGGATATATGTTTATTCAATGTGGCTTAGGATTATTTCCAGCTGCAATTGCACACATGGTGTTGCATGGTTTTTTTAAATCCTATATGTTTTTGGCATCTGGCCAAGCAGCTTTACCAAAGCCTAAAATTGTTTATGAATTTTCTGTTTTGAATTTTATTCTAGCCACTGTTATTGCTTTATTCAGTGCCTATGGATTTTCCCTGGTCTACGATGTGGCAGATTTTCGCGACGGGAGATTATTAAACAGTATTATTGTTTTTCTTTCTGCCCTGCAAATTGTTTTGGTGCTTCTTGCTAATAAAACCTTATTGCGTACAACTCTAGCGATTGCTTTACCACCTTTATTCGCTGTGGCTTATGCTTACCAGCTTGAATGGTTTGAACATATGCTAAGTAGTTTGAACGTTTTAAGGCCCCAACACTTGAACATTTTGCACTATGGGGTTTTTAGCATAATGGTTGTCTTATGGTTTGTCACCCTTTTAACCCGTAACATGAAAAGCCTTAGTTCAAATAAACATTGGCAGCGCCTTTACGTTTGGCTATTAAATGGTAGCCAGCCAAAAGCAAGCACAATAACCGCTTTTCATAATGGTTATAGATATTCGTAAGGTTAAGTCGCTTATGGGCAAATATTTTGGGAAAAATAATGGGTGAATTATATGCTAAATCAAAAACTTTTAACACTATCCGAGAAAGAACCTATGCCTACTAAAGAAATAATTGCCCATGCTTTTCAGTTTATTAGTCCCCAATGGAGTTTGCAAAACATTATAGCTGTGAATCCCTTAAAAGGGCTAGAGGACCAGGATATTACTATTGCATTGAATGAATATAAAACTTTCTTATCAGTTTCTGATTGGCCCAAAAAATTAGAAATAATTAATCGTGAAACTATTAAATGGTGTAGTGTGCTTCTTGATAAAGGGCATGCAACAATTGCAGCACCAGTGGGTAAACAGCCTTTTTTAGGTAAGTTTTTGCAATTATTAAATGATGAACAGGGAGGCTCTTTTTCTTATAACTATTCTAACCTTTCTGCAGACGAGGTTATAGATAAATGTCTTGATCAGCTTGGAATTTTACCAGAAAAACGCAAACTTTTCACAAAGCTTTTGGTTGGATCAATGCCTGGCTGGGCTACCGTATTTGTGCATGGGCAGGATTGGCAAGAAAACACTTTGCAAAAAGCTGATTATTTAGCCCTGCGATTACTTTTATGTGTTGTTCATTGGCCTGATGTGAAAGTTCTTCTAGATTGGTGGCATAGCAAACCGCATAATCACCAAAAAAATGTTGATAATGTTATGGATTTTCTAAAAAAAAATGAAACAGAATTTCATACAAAGTTTTTAGCAGAACTAGTAGCAAACAAACATATGAAGATTAGAACAAAAGCAGATGTACAAATGGTGTTTTGTATAGATGTACGATCTGAACCTATGCGCCAAAAACTAGAGCTTCTTTACCAGGACAACAACCATAACCTATGTTTTGAAACATTTGGTTTTGCTGGTTTTTTTGGTGTTCCAGCCCATATTCATAATCATAAAATGGGTGTTGACCAGGCTTCATGCCCCGTTTTATTAAAGCCAAGGATTAATTTAGAAGAAAAATTTAATAATAAAAAAACTACTTATATAAGGTGGTTGGCCTATAAGCTAAAACGTTGGTCTGCTCGCTGTTTTCAAGCTTTAAAATATGACTACCTAAGCCCGCTTGCAGTGGTAGAGGCTTTGGGTTTTTTTGCCTTTGCCATGACATTCAAGCGTAATATTATGCGGCTTGTTGAAAGCCCATTATCTGTTGCCAAAAACCATAAGCAATTGCTGCAAAATACAGATGTAGATGTTTGCCATATTCCCCATACGGATATGGTGGCAATGGCAGCTTCTACTTTGCGTCATATGGGTTTAGTTGATCAGTTTGCACCCGTAGTCATTTTTTGTGGCCATGGTAGTTTAACAACCAACAATGCTTACGCATCAGCTTTAGATTGTGGTGCTTGCGGCGGTCGCCATGGCGGAACCAATGCCTTAGCATTAGCCAAAATATTAAATGATAGTGATGTTAGGAAAGCCCTTAAACAACAAGGGATTGATATCCCTTCTGCAACAACATTTTTGGCAGCAGAACATAACACAACAACAGATGCTATTGATCTTTTGAATCCTGATGGTTTGAATGAGAATCAGCGTAAACAGCTTGAAAAAGCCTTTGCACAAGCACAACAACAAAACTTGGCTGATCGTAGTCAGCGATTTTATAAAAAATCTGGTGTTTCAGTGAATCAATTACAGAAAAAAAGCTATGATTGGGCAGAACCTAGACCAGAGTGGGGATTAACCAATAATGCAGCTTTTTTTATTGGCCCAAGAAGTATTACAAAAAATCTAGATCTTAAGGGAAGATTTTTTCTACATTCTTACGATCCAACAATTGATAATGATGGCAAGCTATTAACGACAATACTTACAGCACCAGTGGTTGTGGCACAATGGATAAATAACCAATACCTTTTTTCCACCCTTGACAATGTTGCCTTTGGTGGTGGAAGTAAGGTTACAAAAAATATTGTTGGCAAAAGTTATATAATGCAAGGAAACGCCAGTGATTTAATGTACGGGTTGCCTTTGCAATCTGTGTATTATGATTACCAAAATCCACACCACACAATTCAACGGCTTCAAGTGTATGTTGTTGCTAAAAAACATATGGTAGAAAATATTTTAAAACAGCATCCTGAAATTGGGAAACTTGTTAAAAATAACTGGATTAAGTTGCATGTGTTAGAAGATTATTGCTAACTCATCAAGCCGTTGTAAAGTGCCGCGTAGCTGTTTGCACAATGTTCAATACTAAATTTTGCAAAAGCGCGTTTACGACCTTCTTTGCCGTAAGATTCACAAAGTTCAGGGAAACTTGCAAGGCTGATTATGGCTTCAGCTAATTGATCTGGAGCTTTAGCTGATACAATTATGCCTGTTTTTAAGTCTTCAACCGCTTCAGCATTACCGCCAACATCTGTTGCAATTACAGGTAGCCCTGCAGCCATGGCCTCTAATATGGCATTGGAAAAGCCTTCTTCATGGGATGAATGTACATGAATATTACTGGCTTGCAACCAAAGATATGCATCGTTTCGTTTACCAACAAAGGAAATATTTTTATCCAGACCATACTTTTTGCATAAGGTTTCAAGGTCTTTTAGTATGCCAGAATCAGCACCTATGCAGTATAGGTGCCACTTCGGTGGCAATTGGCTTTGTGCAAGCTTAAGTGCTTCAATTAAATCACGGTGTCCCTTATATGGTATTAAATTAGCTAAGTAGGTTATAACTATGGCTTCAGGATCTATCGCCAATTCTTTGCGAATACTCTCTTTATTATAAGGCACTTCGTACGGCTTTAGATTAATACCATTATAAATTAAGCCCACTTTATTGAATGCAAGACCTTCGTCTAATAGTTGATCAGTTATTCTTTTTGAGTTGCCTAAGGAAAGAGTAGGGTATTTTAATAAGTATCGTTCTATCTTTGCAATAAAGGGTCTGCGTTGCTGATAATGATTCATGCTGCGCCGGCTCATTATAATTGGGACGTTAGAAAATGCTAACTTTGCTGCAAATTGGGTAAACACAAAAGCTTCTGGTAAAAAACTATGGCGAATACTAACCCTATCTTTGTAAAAACTGATGAGCAGTATTTTAAGGGATTTTAACAAAGTTAGCCCTTTTTTGATAAAATTAGGAAAAATCTTTGATATTGGCTTTGGATGTTGCACGACAATACCAAATTTTTCAAAAACAGGCTTTAAAGCAAGGTTTACTGAAGATAAACAGGTAAGACGAACATTAAACCCCATATCTTTTAATTTCGGCAGAAGTTGGGCCAAATGCATTTCTGCTCCACCAACATCTAAGCTACCAATAATAAATTCAATGTTTATTTTTTTTGTTTCAGCTTGCGGCGTTTTTTTGATTTTTTTGTTTAAACCAAGCATCGGGCCCTTTTTGAATTATACTTAAAAAATCATCGCTAATATTTGCTAAAATATCCACTAATTCATTATGTTCGGTACTTTTAAAGTTACTTAATACGTAATCAGATACTAAATCTTTTTGACCAGGGTGGCCAACACCAATGCGTAAACGCCAATAATTTTTTCCAATCGTACTATCAATACTTTTCAGGCCGTTGTGACCGCCAGCACCTCCACCATTTTTCACCCTTATTTCAAACGGCGACAAATCAATATCATCATGGATAACAAGAATTTGCTCAGGCTTTATTTTATAAAAATTTGCTAGGCGCTGTACCGCTGATCCTGATAAATTCATATAGGTCATTGGCTTAAAAAGAATAACTTTTTGGTCATTAATTACTAGTTGTGATTCTAGACCGCCATGCTTGTTTTTAAAATCAGGGAAATCATGGGCTTGTGCAATGGCATCTACAATTAAAAAACCAATATTATGTCGATTAAGCAAATATTGCTGGCCTGGATTTCCCAAGCCAACTACGAGTACAATCGATTCTAAAAGCACTGTTAAAATTAGTCTTCAGCGTTATCTGCTTCTTCATCACTGGCAGCTTTTTTTCCGCCTTTTTTCGTGATTGTTGCAAATATTTTATCACGGTTAGGTTTTGTAATTTTAACACCTTCCGGAAGCTTAGTTTTGCTTGTTAAAACGCTTTCACCAGACTTAACGCCTTCAAGGCTGACTTCAATTAGCTTAGGCATATTCTTTACCTTACAAGTTACCTGTAGGTTACGAATAATTACATTAAGTGATCCGCCTAATTTTATGCCTGGAGACCTATCAAAGTTTACAAAAGAAACTGGTACACGAACATTTACTTCTTGATCTTGGTTTACGCGTTGAAAATCCACATGTAAAACATTATCGGTTACTGGGTGGGTTTGTATATCACGGGCAATAGCTTCGATTTTTTTTCCATTTGCTTCTAAAGAAAATATCCGGCTAAAAAATCCTTGCTGTTCCACTTGCTGTTGAATAGCCTTTAGTTCAATATTAATCTGTTGTGGTTCGGCATCTCCACCATAGATGATGCTTGGAACCTTACCGTCACGGCGTACTGCGCGTGCAGCACCTGTTCCAGACTTTTCACGTATTTCGTACGTTAAAGTTGCTGTTTCTGCCATTATTATAGCCTCCATAGTTGATTAAGTAATATTTATAGCTAATTTGCATGCCTAATGCAAGGTATTGAGCTTTGAAGTTGGCTGTGCATAGATACGAATAATTCTTATTTTACTTTTATGTTACACATTCATATTACGTGTGGCCGATGGTAACCTTACGGTTTGCTGTTTCTTTGATTATTAACATTAGTAGTAACATACTTTGTTACATCTTGTGCACTATAAGCATCTTGTAGTGCTGCTTTTGCACCACCTTTAGATTCTACATGATCTGCAATTTCTTTCGGGGTAACGTTGTGGTCAGTGATTGCTTTATTAAGTGCAGCACCTTTATCTTTTGTATAATTAGTAACGCCATGATTTTTAGCAATCTTTTCTGAACCAGCAGGATCTTGATCAGCAGTACTGTTATAGGCACTTACTTCAAAGGCGCTAGTTAAGAGGCAAAGGGAAAGGGCTATAATTTTTTTCATTGTGTGAACTTTCTTTTTAATTAAACTACATATAAAATATGACTAAATTTTATAAAAAATACAAATGACTTTTTTTCTCACTTTTTTAGGGGGGTCACGATGTTTTCTAGCAATTTATTTTTTTAACAGAGTTTTCACATTAATTGGACCAAGATTCGCTAAACTTTTTTGGGTTCATTTTCTATATAGCTTCAGCTTCAATGGTGTTTTATTTTCTTTAAATGCAACCTTAGAAGCAATAATTTTTTTTGTTTTATTTTCCTGTTTATTTAATGGAGCTTCGGCTTTTGTTTTTAGCTTGCTAGCTGAATTTCTTTTCTCTAAAACATCTTTTGAAAACAATCCTTTTTTTTCTATGCTAGCTATCGGTATGCTTTTAAGTTTAACAGAAGCTTTAGTAACAATATTTTTTTCTATATATACCCCTCTATTTTTTGGTGCTTTTTTAATTCAATTTCCCTTTATGCATCCGTATGTTTACGCCTTCTCTCCTTTCATTATTCCTTTTGTCACTACTGTGTTCTGTTATTTTTTATTATACTCATGCGACAAAAAAATTTTTTTCCTCATGATTTCAATTATCGGCATAGGCTACCTGTTTAAGGTATTAGATATCAAACAAACTAACGACATTCACATCAAAGTTAATGAGTTTAATACCAATTATCCCTCGGGAAGATCAAAAACTGATGTTATAGATCAATATACTTCACTACATACAGTTGTCTCAGAAAATAAAGACACCTTTTTAATCTTTCCCGAGACATATTTATCTACAACACCTCAAGAGTATTTTGAAAAATTAAAAATTGCACGAGGAACATACATTGTTCGGAATTTTAATCTAAAGCAGAATAAAAAATGTTTTAATGCATTACTGGTTATAGATGATAATGGAAAAGTTGTTTTTACATATAAAAAACAACTTATCATTCCATTTTTTGAAGATGGGCTTAGGGAAAAAATTTTCACTTTATTTTCAGGGCAGCAGTCTGATAAAAAATCTGTAGTATTTGTTAGGCCAAAAAAAACATCTTCCTCATGGATTTTTAAAGATACTGAGATCATTTTTTTGATTTGCTCTGATATTTTTAAACCTATCCAAAGAAAAACAAACCTAGAACGGTCAATTATTTTCTGCAGTTCAAACCATGCAATTGTTTCATCTATGGAAGGGAAATTTATTGCACGTCTTTTTCTAGAGATTCAAAAAGTATCTACAAATAGTCTTGCCTATCATGCAGCAAACCAAGGGTATCCTTACAAACTCCTTTATGAGGGAAGTTAAGCAAAGTATAAATTCAGAATGGAGTATTAAAGTATTTTTGGTAAAAACAATTGTCTAGTCATTAACAAGTAATTTGAGTGTAATTTTAGGAGTTATCTAATTTTGGTTTTAAATGACCTATTCCCAAGATTTTCGCTGTAAAATTTTAAAAGTTAGGAAGGATAAAGATCTAAGTATAGTTCAGGTTTCGAAGCGCTTTAGTGTTGGTTTTGTCGTGCTGGTCAAAGACTATCGAGCCTAAAACAAAACGCTATAAGCAAGCAACCTCCATTGATATCGAAGCCTTAAAGCGTGATGTTCAAAGCCACCTCAATGCCTGCCTTAAAGAAAGAGCAGCACGGCTAGTTATGTCATAAAAATGGGTCTGGCATGCCCTTAAACACTTGGTTGTTACCTGTAAAAAAACTCTACAGCATCTCCCTAATTCATCCCAAGGCAGATCAAGAAAAACGCACTATTTTCTGCCAAAGGATTAAAGGCCTATGAAGCACAAAACAAATTTATTGTTTATCTGGGCGAGAGTGGCTTAAGCCAAGATATAAGGCATACCCACGGTTACACAGTCAAAGGCAATAGGTGTTATGGTAAGCATGATTTGTGAGAAGGCGCTAACCAATGTTATTGTTGTATTATTGGGAACAATGCTCCTTACGATTAGTCTTTTTTGCGCAACTGTTTTTAATACTTGGGTTAGGGAAGATCTTTGACTTAAACTACCGCAGAAAAGTATTATCATCTTGGATAGTGCTGGTTTTCATAAGTGAGACGCAATGATAAAAGCTATTAATAGGCTGGTCATAGTCTTGAATATCTACCACCTTATCCTCCAGATTTCAATCCTATTGAGCATAAATTGGTACAGGCTAAGACTCTAAGACGAAAAGTTGGTTGATCTGTTGGTCAACTTTTTGAAAATACAAAAATGTAATCATTTTATGTGACTTTTACATTTATGTTGTTTTTTAACTGGGTTTCAAGATTGAGCTTTTGCGCGCTCAACTTATCAAGCTGAGTATCAATAGCGTTTAAAATTGCTTCGCCTGTATTTTCATGCATGGAAAAAGCATTCATAAAAGATATAATCTTTTATATTATAGGTTCTCGGTTAATGACACCTTAAGTTTTTTTTTATAAAAAACATAAGGTTTCCAGTTTTTTCAGGGTAATAGAAGTCCAAAAACTTTTAAAATTACACATTCATATTACGTGTGGCCGATGGTAACCTTACGGTTAGGCCATCTAATTCCGGTGTAACTTTTATTTGGCATCCTAAACGAGATGTGTTGGTTAGGCCAAAGGCAAGATCGAGCATATCTTCTTCATCTTCCGTGGCCTCTGGTAAGGCTTCAAACCATTGTTCATCTACAATCACATGGCAAGTTGAGCATGCAAGGGAACCTTCGCAAGCGCCTTCTAGATCAATATTGTTTTGGTGGGCGACCTCTAGCAAAGAAATACCAACTGGTGCTTCAATAGTTATTTTACGATCGTCAGGGGTGATGAAATGAATAATTGGCATATAGGGTCCTCAAAAAAATATATTTATCTTAAATTTTGGTGTTGTAACTTTTGTTTTATTGCTGCTTCCATGCGCTTTTCTGCAAAGGGCTGACTTAGTTCCATGAGCTTATCTGTTAGCTGACTAACATGTTCCGTGTCCTTTTTTTCTAGAGCTTGGTTTAACATATTCATATGAGAATGTAATTTATCTAGGCTAGTTTGGTCAAGTAAATGTGCGTCTTTATCAAGTGCTTTTTTTATTTGATACAATATTTGTTCAGCTTTTATGCGGTTTGCAGCAACTTGACGTTTTTTTATATCAATAGCGCCATTGGTGTAAGCTTCAAGCAGGAGTTTTGCAAAATCATCTGGGTTCATGCCGTAGGCGGGCTTTACTTCTACATGTTGCTGAACTCCACTAATTTGTTCCGTGGCACTAACCGTTAGTAAGCCATCGGCATCTAGGGAAAACGTCACACGAATGCGCGCAGCACCTGCAAGCATGGGTGGAATTCCTTTTAGAATAAAAGTTGCAAGGGACTGGCAGTCGGCAACAAATTCCCGTTCACCTTGAAGCACATGAATTTTTAGAGAAGTTTGGCCATCAATTTGGGTGGTAAAATCTTGGGCCATTGACACGGGAATGGGGGTGTTACGTGGAATAATTTTTTCGACCAAATCTCCAGCCGTTTCAATACCTAAGGAAAGGGGGGTGACATCTAGTAATAATGTGCTCACGCCATTTGTTAATTGGTCCGCCTGCAGGGCTGCCCCATAGGCAACAATTTTATCAGGGTCCAGTTCATTGAATAATGGACAATCGTAATGTTTTTCAAGGCTTGCACGAACAGCTGATAATTTAGAGGAACCACCAACAAGAACTATTCCTGCTAAATCATGAACTGCGAGTTTAGCATCCTGAAGGGCTTGATCACATAAGCTTAGGGTTCGTTGTACAAATGGCCAAGAAATTTCTTTTAAAAGATCTTCGGTTAAGGCACCAGTGTTATTGCTTTCATCAGGGTTTTCTGATGGATTTTCCTTGCATTTTTCCTTAAGGTTTTCCTTGGCTTCTTTTGCCTTTTGCAGGCCTGTACTTAGTTGCCAGCCAAAGTATTGTGCAATCGCTGAATCTATATCATCACCACCGAGTTTGCCATCGCCAGCGGTAGCCAGGACTTGAAATATACCTTTGTTTAAGGAAAGTATTGAAACATCAAATGTTCCGCCACCAAAATCATAAATCATATACTTGCCAGTTTTGTTGGCATCTAGCCCATAGGCTAGGGCAGCTGCGGTGGGTTCATTGATTAATCGAAGAACCTCTAACCCTGCAAGCTTAGCGGCATCTTTTGTGGCTTGACGTGCCGTATCGTTAAAATAGGCAGGTACAGTAATAACAGCATGTTCAACGGGTTGGCTTAAGGCCTCTTCAGCTTGTTTTTTTACTTTACTTAAAATAATTGTGGCAGCTTGCAGTGCATTAATACCCAGCTTTATATCCTTTAAGGGCATATCCATATGGCGCTTTGTTGAACGCATCTCTTGATGATTATGGTGGACAACAGATGGAAAGAAAATTTCTCCCTCTTTAGTAGTAAGCAAGATGGGTTTACCATTTTTTACTACTGCTGCCAATGTGTGGGTTGTGCCTAAATCAATACCAATAGCTGTTGATTCTTTTGCTACGTTTGGTTTGTTTTCATTCGGATCGTGAATTTGGATTAGCATAAATTCTCAATACGTATTAGAAACATTAAACGTTGATAAATTGAAATAAGATTTTGCTGGTGCGCACCATGATTTTCCTTGTTTTGATAATTTTCAAGCGCTTGCTGAAACTGTCGTTTAGCATCATGAATATAAGGCATAATAGAATCACCTTGTTCCTTTAGGCTTTTAAGTTCCATCATTTCTACCATTAAAGTTGGATCGTTTAGGGTGGTATCTAAGCTTTCTATGGTTACACCACAAGCAATCATACAAGCGTTTAGTATGCCCTTTAAGCTTTTAAGCTGTTGGTATGCATGGTTTACTTGTTCTGAAAGTTTTGATGCACTTTGTTGCATAAGGGGATCATCAATAAAATTATCAGGGTGTAATTCCTGTTGAAAGCGCAAATACTTAGCTTCCAAATCTGCTTGGTTTATTTCTATGCTTATGGGCAGTTGTAAAATATCGAAAGCAGATAGGGTATGTTCTTGATTTTCCTTAATTCTAAACATGGAAAGATTTTCCACAACCACAGCGTCCTTTTTCATTTGGGTTTTCAAAACTAAAGCCCTCTTCTAATTTTGTTTTTTTATAATCCATTTCCATACCAATTAAAAACATTACGGCCTTACCATCAATAAATAATTTAAAATTATCAAGGGGAATAACTTCATCATAAGGTAGTTCTTCATCGGCATATTCAATAGCATAGGCCATACCATTGCAACCCTTAGTTTTTAAGCCCACACGAATACCCAATGCAGGTTTTTTGCGTTGTTGTAAAAGCGCATATATCTGCTGTTTTGCACGTTCAGTAATGGTAATTGCCTGTGGGCGCATAAATTTAGAAAACCTAATTTAAATTGTTTTTTTGCTTGTAATCCTTTACTGCAGCTTTCACAGCATCTTCAGCTAGAATAGAACAATGAATCTTTACCGGTGGAAGGGCTAAATCTTCAGCAATTTCGGTATTTTTTATCTGCATAGCTTCATCTAGGTTTTTTCCCCGAATCCATTCGGTTACGAGGGAAGAAGATGCAATCGCCGAGCCACAACCAAACGTTTTGAATTTGGCATCTTGAATCATGCCATTATCATCTACATCAATTTGAAGCTGCATAACATCGCCACAGGCAGGGGCACCAACTAAACCTGTACCAACATTCTTTGCGTTCTTATCCATAGACCCAACATTCCTTGGGTTTTCGAAATGGTCTACAACCTTATTACTATATGCCATAATTTTTTTCTCCTTATATTTCTTTTTAAAGTTAATGGGCAGCCCATTCAATGGATTTTAAGTCAATCCCTGATTGGGCCATTTCGTAGAGGGGGCTCATTTCCCGTAAGCGTTTTACAGCTTTTACAATACTGGCTGTAGCTTGGTCAACTTCTTCTTCGGTAGTGAACCTGCCAATGCCAATACGTAATGATGTATGCGCTAATTCTTCATCCACCCCAAGTGCTTTTAATACATATGATGGTTCTAAAGAGGCTGATGTACAAGCAGAACCAGAACTTACGGCTAAATCTTTTATGGCCATCATTAAGCCTTCACCTTCCACATAGGCAAAGCTTATGTTTAGGTTACCTGGGTAGCGTTGGTGCCGATCACCATTTACATATATAAAATCTAGCTCCTTTTCAAGGCCATCATAAAATCGCTTGGAAAGTTTGGAAATTTTTTGATATTCATCGTTCATTTCCACTTGAGCTATGCGACAGGCTTCCCCAAGGCCAACACAAAGGGGGGTAGGTAATGTTCCAGATCGCATGCCACGTTCTTGGCCACCACCATTTATGATAGCGTGCAAACGCACCCGTGGTTTGCGGCGAACGTATAGGGCACCAACACCTTTGGGTCCGTAGAGCTTATGGCCAGAAATGCTTAGCAGATCTATATTCATGGTATTAACATCTATTTCTATTTTTCCTACAGCCTGGGCAGCATCAGTGTGGAAAAATACACCTTTTTCACGGCATATTTTGCCGATATCAGCTAGGGGTTGAATCACACCAATTTCATTGCTTACAGCCATTACAGATACAATTACTGTTTCAGGGGTTATAGCATTTTTTAGGGTTTCTAAATCAATTAAACCGTTATTTTTCACGGGTAAATAGGTTACTTTAAAACCTTGTTGTTCAAGGTGCCGGCAACTATCGAGTACACATTTGTGTTCAGTGACGGTAGTAATAATATGATTTTTGTTCTTTTTGTGAAATTCGCAAACACCTTTAATGGCAAGGTTGTTCGATTCCGTAGCGCCACTTGTAAAAATAACTTCCTTTGGATCAGCACCTATTAATGTTGCTATTTGGGAACGTGCATTTTCTATGGCGTTTTCAGCTTCCCAGCCATACAAGTGGTTACGTGAATGGGGGTTGCCAAATTTTTCGAAAAAATACGGCAACATTGCTGATACGACACGGGGATCACAAGGTGTTGTCGATTGATAATCAAGATAAATCGGTTGGTTATTGGACACGAGAATTTCCTTTCTTAAGTGCTTTTAGGGTCTTGATAAGCTTTTCATAATCATCTGCAGTATTGTTCCAGCCACATGAAATGCGTATGGCCGATTTTTGAATAGATTCATCGGCACCCATGCCTTGTAAAACGTGGGAAGGTTTTACCGTGCCAGATGAACAGGCAGATCCACCACTTAAACATATACCAGCCAAATCACACTGCATTAGCGCTGCCTGGGTAGTGACTTCTGGTAAAGCAACACACGTTGTGTTGCTTAAACGCGGCGCATTTTTACCTATAACAAATGCACCCATTTCTTCTAACTCCTTTTCAAGTTGTCTTTGATAGGGTTGAAAAGATTCCCAAGCTTGATCTTGGTTTTTAAGGGCTGCAGCCATACCAATAATACCAATAATGTTTTCTGTGCCTGCGCGGTAGCCGCGCTGTTGGCCACCCCCATGAATAAGAGGGGTTTTTAGGTAATTGTTGTTCACAATTAATGCGCCTACGCCTGTTGGACCACCAAATTTGTGCGCTGAAATAGAAAAACTATCAAAAGCTTGCCAATTTAAGGATAAGCGACCTGTGGCCTGCACCGCATCTACATGGATGAAGCCCTTGTATTGCTTCACTAAAGCGGCAATCTGTTCAATGGGTTGAACAATACCCGTTTCATTGTTGGCTGCCATTAGACAAACTAAGGGTTCATCAAGCTTTTCAAGTCGTGTTTCTAAGTGCCTGATATCTAAAATTCCATCACTATCAACAGCAATTTTTTGCGTAATTCCAGCATTTAAAACGCTTAAGTGTTCTGTTGATGCCGCTAAAATGGAACAAGAATCAGATTTAGAATAAGAAAATCCCTTGATAGCCATATTGTTTGCTTCGGTTGCACCACTGGTAAAAAAAATTTCTGCATCACGATCGAGTTTATAGTATTCACGAATTGTGTCTTTTGCTTCAGCTACTGCTTTGTTAACAAGCCTTCCCATCGTGTGGGTTGAAGAAGGGTTTCCTTCTAAGTTTAGTGCTGCTTGCATTACAGTTTTTGCTGCAGGAATAATAGGCGTGCTGGCATTGTAATCAAAATATATCATGCGTTATGCACCATAACACTTGGACGTTGCAATGTAAGGGTAGGGAACGTTTTGTGTCCATATACTACATCGGCTAAGGTAAGCTGGCTTAAGAAATCACGAATAATAAATTCCAAATCATGCCAAAGGTTATGGGTTTGGCAACGCTTTCCATCGATACAACCTTGCATTTTATCATGGCAACGTAAAACCTTAACAGGCATATCAACGGCTAATATTATATCGTAAACACTAATTTCGCTAGGTGGTTTGCTAAGTTCGTAGCCACCGCTGGTTCCGCGTGTGCTAATGACTAAACCATTTTTTTTAAGCTTATGAAAAATTTGTTCTAGGTACGTTTGCGATAAGCACAAGGTTTCGGCGAGTGCCGCCAAGGGCACAACCCTGCTTGCAGATTCTTTTGCAACTTCAGCGAGTGCCATAACGGCGTAGCGAGATTTTGTACTTAATTTCATGGCAGGAGGATTTTATTTATGCTATCAAATATATTATGTCTTAAAATAATAAACTTTACCAAATTAGTCAAGTTTAAGATTTAGCGCTGGAGAGAGAAAAATAAATGATTACAGAAATTAATTTCAATGGACCTGAAGGTCGAATAGAAGGTCGTTATAAAGCGGGACCAACACCAGATGCACCAGTTGCGCTTATTCTTCACCCTGATTCAAAACAAGGTGGAACCATGAACGATAAAATAACTTTTCATTTATTTAAAACCTTTGCAAACCGCGGTTTTTCCGTGTTGCGCTTTAATTTTCGTGGTGTTGGTAAATCGGAAGGGCGCTATACTGGTGGCGAAGGTGAATTAGCCGATGCTGCTGCTGCTATGGATTGGTTGCAGTTTCAGCATAACCTTGCCTCTGGTTATTGGGTTGCAGGTTTTTCTTTTGGGGCATGGATTGGTATGCAACTTTTAATGCGCCGGCCAGAACTCGATGGTTTTATTTCCTTAAGTTTACCT
This sequence comes from uncultured Verrucomicrobiales bacterium, assembly GCA_964351815.1. GTDB lineage: Bacteria > Pseudomonadota > Alphaproteobacteria > Paracaedibacterales > CAITNM01 > CAYGPH01. The sequence continues at coordinate 63,265 of CAYGPH010000002.1, forward strand.
ACAAAATCCCATGATTTTAATTTTCTTGCCCCTTGTCCTGTTTCGGGGATGATTATCCATGGTGCGAATGATCACCTAGTGCCACAAACGCACACCGATGCTTTGGTTGAAAAGTTAAACGCCCAAAAGGGTATAGAAATTCAATACCGTGTATTGTCAGGGGCTGATCACAACCTTACCGGTTATTTACCCCTTGTACTTAGTGAAGCAGATGAATACATTCGCTTACGCCAAGAAAACGTATACAAACGCCGCACTGCTTAGAAATAATTGTAAAAAGCATTAATACTATACTGTTTTTCAGGTAGAATGATTTGTTCTGCTTTTTGCGTAATGTTATCTATAATAATCGGTGCTTTTACATTTACACTCATGCGTTGTTGACCGTTTTCTTCAAAAACAGAAATCACTAAAAAAATAATACAGTCTTCAAGCAAAAGATTTCTATCCTCTATGAAAGGTAAAATATGCTGTATTGCAATAAGGTTTTTTTCTGGGTTTTCAGAACTTAAACGGATATTTGCCAATATCATTGAAATATCTGGATTATCTATTGATTGTAGCAACCTATATGAATCTGGCATTCCTTCAAAGGGAAGAAAAGCCAAAATAAAGTTTTTTTCCTGTTCGAAACCAAAAGGTCCACGTTCAAAGGTTACTATGTCGGCATCATCATAGGCAATAACACCCAACTTTGTGTTAAGTGTACGCACCTTTTGATGCTTTTTCATTTCTTGTTCTGATATTGTTGATAAAGTCATTGTTAATTAGCTACCATTTTTTAATAATTCTGCTGCTTGCTTTGATAATTTTATGTCAACTATGTTAAGGTGTCCAAGGGTTTCTAATCGTGTTTCACCTTGCTTTAGTTTAATTAAAGCATCCTGCTGGTCGTCAAAAGTATTGTTAATAAGTTCCTGTGATAATATTTCCCTGTCTGTATTATCATTACTTGAATTTTTTAAAATTTCAAGGGATTGTAAAATTTCAAACATGGCATCCTTCAATAGTTTTTGTGCATCATCCGCTGCTGTCACAGCTGCCTGAGCATTGTCATCAAGGCCAGTAATGCTTGATCTTAGTAACATAACTGCTTCAACAGATTTAACAATTGCCTGGTGTGAAGCGGTCACAAGGGGTTTATTAAAAGTATCGCCGCTATCATTAACAAAAACCGATACGCTACTATTTACAGCTAAACTAAAATCACTAGCTGACCATGGTGAACCAGCAGAAATACCAGCAAAAATACTGTTATCTCGGATATCTAAAATTGGGTTCACAAGTTCACCAGCGCCCCCAAAAACATAAACGCCAGAATTATTTTCTTTTGTTGTTAGGGCACTATGTAAATTATTAACGGTGTTTTCCTTTATACCTTCAAGCCCGATCACGTAACCAACATTTCGGCCTGGAATAAAACGTTCCCTTAGTTCTTGCATCTGGTCATTTATGGATGACAAAGCATTTTGTTGAAAACGTAAGATACTCTCTACCGAGCTGTTAGATGCCTTGTATCCCTGAATCCGTTCCATAGTGTTTTCTTCGCTTAAGCGCACCCCAACCTGTGTTGGGGTTTTTGATGAATATTTACCAGTAGTTCCACCTGAAGCTAAAATCTGAGATTGATCATGAATAAAACTAACCGTTCTTTTCATTTCCTTACTAATGTTGTCTACACCTGCCATTATTTGTTCTCCCTAAGATTTACCAAGATCAGCTACTTGGCGCTGCATGCGAAAATAAGTACTCATAAAACTAAACAATAATTCCTGTTGCCTCGCTAATTTCATTGTATTCGTTGCAATTTCTGTGTCAGTTAAACCAGAGCGTTCATCGAATATTTGCTTAAGATTTTTTAAATTTCTTTCGTAAACTTCTACCGAGCCTTGGTTTTTCTTGCTTTCAAAGGTAATTTCCTGATAAAGACCAACGGCATATCCTTCTAAGGAATCTTTAGTTGCGGATTCACTTGCTGTTGCTTTAAAATCAACTGCTGTTTTTAGTGTAAAAGCATTTACTATGCTCCTTGCAATATTTAAATCCGATGAAACAGCTTGTTGATTCGCACTTAAATTTGTATCTGAACGCAATTGGGATAGGGATAAATTTTTTGCGTTGCCTGTAATATTTAAAAGTTGAGGGGACACGGCAAGATCTTCAGCTAATCCTTCAATTATAGTAAGGCCATCGCCATCTAGTTTTCCACGCCAATTATCCGCAGTGGTAACAATTAAATCATTAAGGTGAAAAAATTCTGAAAAACCATATTTTGTTCCACCTACTGCTGAAATCTTTGGCTCAGCTTGCCCATCAGCACTACCTAGGGCAATACCGTAACTTGTTGCAATATTGCTATCTAACTCAAGTCGTAAAGCGCCATTTGTAACACTCACATCTACATAGGGTTGTCCATGGGCAAACCCTGGTATATCAACATTAACCGCGGATTCAATAGCAGTTATAAGATCCGCTACGCTTGCTATTGCTGAAAGGTCAATGTTTACATCTACGATAGGTTTGTAAGTTTGCTGATCGATGATAGCAAATTTAAGAGCACCTTCTCCTTCTAGGGCGATTGCAGTTGTTAACAGATTTCCGCCAATATAGCCTGCATTACCTTGAATGATAGACCTACCGCCCAAAACGGCACCTTTATTATGAACTTCGTTCAATGTGTCGCGCATGGCGCAAGCATAATTATCGAGTTTTGATGAAAATCCAGAAGATGAACTGTTCAAAAAGGCTGTTATTCCGGCTAGTTTCCCCCCCATATTGGGATCTTCATAATCACTCGTCACATCAATAATTTGTGCTTTTTCTAAACTTTCATCGCTATGAATTGTTCGTAATAGAATAGGGGGTAGCACAGTTCCTGCAGTGATTTGTGTTCCCGGTGATGTGTATAAAAGCTCGCCAGCATCCGCGTTATGAATTAAGGTTTTGCCCGTTGGTGTGTATAGTAAAAAATCACTATTAATCGTTTCGATGCGAAATTCAATGAGCTCTGCTAATTTTTCTAACTTTGCATTACGTTGGCGCAAATACCCAATACTTGCGCCAGTAGTATCGCTATCTCCTGGTGTTTGCGCATTGATTTCGGCAATGTCTTTTAATAGCTGATTTACTTCCTTAATAATTTTTTCACGTTCTCCATCCGCTTCGGAACGGTACCTTTGCATGCCTGAACTTAACATCTTCATGCTGCTAAAATGTTCTTCTAAGTTTTTAATTACCGCTTTTTTATTACCTTCAGAGCTTCCGCCAGAACCGATGGCCTGGGATACGGCGACAACAACCCTATTGCCCATGCTGGCCAGGTTACCTTCAGAGCCCAATTGACCAAAATTTGTTTCTACTAAACTTTCGTACTGGGCAAGTATTTCTGCGCGTGATGTTTTACTTTGGGCTGTGCGTATTTGGTGTTCTAGCCCGGGATCGGTCAGTTGTGTTATTTTGCCAACGCTAATACCCGTTGCCTTACCATTGGAATATGCAACGGTTGTTTCTTGTGATGTTTTTCGAAAACCTGGCAAATCTTTCGCGATCATATTTTCTTGTTGCAAGTCAAGCTTACGATTGTTGTCCCTTACGGCTGATTCTACTAACTGAATACCCATGGTTACGCCTCCTCCTCAAAACCAATAGATGCCCTATTGTTTTGCTTTAGTTGGGCTTTGTCAGTATAAAACATTGGTGGTCTCGTTGCCGATTCGACTTTAAGGTTTATCATTGTGCGAAATTGTTTTTCAGTTTTAGCAATGATTGTATGATTATCCCGAATAAGGGTAAAAATTCTGTTTATGGTGGTGTTAGCTATTTTAATAAGGTCGTCGCTTGGGTGTTTTTCTATTTCAGCAATAAAACGCTCTGTAAGGCTTTCATGGTTTTCTAAAAGCGGTTCTTTTTCTTTATTTAGAACGTCTAACTTTTTATGTTCATAGTTTTCTAACATACTTTTTTCTTGAAGCAAAATAGCTTCAAGCTTAGTTGATAAAATTACAAATTCCTTTTCAAGCTGTTTGATCAACATGGTGCTTTACCTGTGTGCTTGTGGTTGGGTCGGCATATAAAGCTTTTGCAATGGCTTTTTGCATACCAAGCCCTGATGCACCTTTATCACTTATGGCTTCAATAAAAAGTGAACGAATTAATGATGATGCGTGACCACTATTGCCCCAAATGCTGCTGTCTTGGGTGCTAGAAAAAAGTTGTTTGGCAAGGTTTTGAAAAATCAATTTTTCAAATTCTGTTGCTGCCTTTTCAGCAGCTTTTTTGTTATCGTAAGAATTAGCCTGAAAGCGGTTCCCATTAATTTTTGATGAACTTTCCGTTATCATTGGTGAAACTTGATTTATCATATAATCTCGATTTCTGCGTGTAAGGCTCCTGATGCTTTTATTGTTTGCAAAATCTGTGCCATTTCCCTTGGGCTAGTGCCTAAAATATTTAAAGCGTCAATTAACTCTTGCAGGTTATTGTTTGTATCTACAATGGTGAATTTGCCTTTTTCTTCTTTCACATCAAGTTCAGTTTGTTGAACAATAGCACCGGAACCATAGGGTAAAACTTTTGATTTCGTAAGGGCTGCATCAAGTAACGATTTTTCCTCCGCGTTAAAAGTGTCAGGATCAGCAAATTGATTGTTTGTACCGTTACTGGTATTGGTAAAATTTTGATTCACAACCTGATTAAGGTTAGCTGCACTATTAGCGCTATCGTAAGCCTTCCGAATAGCTTGGGCAGCATCGTTTGCAGCTTTTTGAACTTCATCAGATGTTTTTCCTGCTGCTTGGGCTGCTTGTGCCGCTGTCGAGGCTGCGTTAGCTATAATTTGATTGATATTTTGTGTGTCATCGGCGCTGCTAGTTGAATGGTGGGTTGATGAGCTACTTGAGCTTCCACTAGTGTTGTTATTAATTTGCGGTAAATAAACCTGTGGTGTTTCAACAATACGTACGGTTATAGACCCATGGGTTAGGGCTATTGGGCTTACCCGTACCTTATCGCTAATCACAATTACCCCGGTAGGGTCAATAATAATTTTTGCCTTTTGGTCGGGCTGTACTGTTAATTGTTCAATAGATGTCATTAACCCAATTATTTCTTTTTCTGATGCATTTGCTGGTAGTTTTATACTCACGGAAGATGCATCGTTAGCCGTTGCAATGGCAGAATCAAGTGATGTATTAATAGCTTCTGCCACACGTTTTGCTGTGGTTAAATCAGGGTTTTTTAAGCTTAATACTTGGTGGGTTATTTGTTTTAGTTTAAAGGGAATTTCTTTTTCAATTATGGCACCATTGGTTATTTTTGCATTTGTTGGCACACCACTGGTTTGTGTTGCGTTTACACCAGAGTTACTTATTCCAGAAACCACAAGCTCCCCTTGGGCAACAGCATACACGGAACCATCTGCTGCCATAAGTGGGGTTACAAGTAAGCTACCACCTTGTAAACTTTTGCAATCTCCCAAAGCAGACACAACCACATCAATTGTAGATCCTGCTTTCGAAAAGGGTGGAAGCTTTGCTGTAACCATTACAGCAGCAACATTTTTACCACCTGGCTGGGTGTTATCACGTATATTTACGCCTAAACGTTCAAGCATGCCAGTTAGGCTTTCCATTGTAAAAGGAGAGCTTGAAAGGCTGTCACCAGTACCGTTTAAACCTACAACAAGTCCGTAGCCCACAAGCATGTTGTCGCGAAAGCCAGAAAATTTTGTAATGTCTTTCAGTCTAACAGTAACCGAATTATTATTTTGTGATGGTGAACGGACAACCTTTGGATGCATAACTATATCGTTAGCATATACGCTTATTATCGTCATAATCCATAAGGGTAGTCTTTTAAGCATTAAATATCATAATTACTTTGTTCTTTCATGGATACTAGTGCAAGAAAGGTGCCAAGATCTTTGCTAAAATTTTTCTAAATTTTTTTTGTTAACCTTTTGTTAATGAAGGTTACCTAGTTACTAATTCAGAATGTTTACAGGAGAAAAACATGAGAAAAATGAATTTTTCTATGCTTATAGGCATGGCTGCTGGGTTACTTTGTCAATTAAATGCCGGTCAGTATTCTTTTCAGCAACTTGATAAGTATAAAGCTGAAAGGCCATCGGTTTCCACAGCATTTATGTCTGATAGTCGTAAATTGCATAGGTTAATTACTGAAGATATAAATTTATCAAGAATGCATAATGAAGAAGTTGTTTTAGCAATAAACGTTGAAGGCACCCTAATTGAACGAGGAACAAGTGGTAAAAACATACTTACCCCCCTTGGTAAGCTGATTGAAGATAATTTTTCCGAATGGAGCTTTGGCACTGGAAGCATTATACTCGTTTCACAAAAAGAACTTAACGATGATCGCTCCAGGCGCCAAATAACACAAAGGCTTAGCCTTTTGATGCCTAGATTTATGAGAAGTTTTTATTCAAAAGAACAAAATCAAGTTATAAAAAAATTCGGCTTAAGCTATATTCGAAATGAAGGGCTAAATGAAACATACAGTTTGTTTCGCGGCGTGATTCAGTTCCAAACCCCTGGAAGAACAACAACGACCCCGGGTACTGCCATTCGTCATCTCTTAGAAAATTTAAAAAAAGAAACCGATTCATCGGGAAGGCATTTGTTATACATTGGTTCTGATGCTTCACAAACTCAAGATTTTGGTCTTGTTAAAATGAATCTAAAAAATACTATGGTTTTCCATTATAATCGTGAGGAAGAGGACCTTTTAGATCAAGCAAGGTCATTAATGGCTGATTTGGAATTGCAAAGGAAATTCCGTCAAGTTCGATACACAAAAACCTATTCTACGGTTAGTACTGATTCTGAAGCTTCCCTAGCAAGTAGTTTTGATGATAGTGATTATCTAGATATTCCAGATATCACCGGTGTAACACGTGCTGCCCACTCTTTAAAT
>CAYGPH010000003.1:0-54252 GCA_964351815.1 uncultured Verrucomicrobiales bacterium
GTGGCCGTACGGTAGGTGCCGGTGTCGTTTCTAAGATTTTAAAGTAAGGGAAAAAAATGCAACAAGGACAACGTATACGGATAAGGCTACAGGCCTATGATCATCGCCTGCTTGATCAATCTGTAAAGGAAATTGTAGGTACTGCAAAGCGCACTGGAGCAAGTGTACGTGGCCCTATTCCTTTACCAACGCGTATTCAACGATATACCGTGAACCGATCACCGCACATTGACAAAAAGTCACGTGAGCAATTTGAGATGCGCACCCACAAAAGAGTGATTGATATTGTTGATTGGATGCCGCAAACAGTTGATGCTTTAATGAAGCTTGATTTAGCGTCAGGCGTAGATGTGGAAATAAAGGTGTAATATGCGTACAGGTGTTATAGCAAGAAAGTTGGGAATGACCCAAATGTTCGATGAAAATGGAATGCAAACTGCTGTTTCGGTTTTAAAAGTTTCTCCCTGCACTGTACTTGCTCAGCGTAAGCAGCAAGAAGATGGCTACACAGCTGTTCAGTTAGGTTCAGAAGATCTTTCTGCAAGTAAACTTTCCAAACCCTTACGTGGTTTTTTTGAAAAAAAATCTCTTGCGCCAAAGCGATTGATAAAAGAGTTTCGTGTTGATGAAAAAAACCTTGTTGAAGTTGGGCAAAACATTACCGTTGACCACTTTAAGGAAAAGCAGGAAATTGATGTTACAGGATCCTCCCAGGGTAAAGGTTTTGCGGGTGCTATGAAGCGCCACGGTTTTGGTGGGATGCCAGCTTCCCATGGTGTTTCTATCTCACATAGGGCACATGGTTCAACCGGACAATGTCAGGATCCAGGAAAAACATTTAAAAATAAGAAAATGGCTGGACAGATGGGTTCAAAACGGGTAACTATATTAAACTTAGAAGTTTACGGCGTAAACAAAGAAGACAATCTTATTTACGTCAAAGGTGCGGTCCCCGGTCCAAAAAACGGTGTTGTCTATGTCCGTGATGCTATTAAAAAAATGAGTTAAAAAAATGAAGGTTGATGTTTTAAATTTAGATGCAGAAAAAGTTGGCGATATTGCGCTAAGTGAAGATGTGTTTTCGTGCAACCCACGCAAAGATATTATTTCACGTGTAATAAACTGGCAGCTTGCTAAGCGTCGTTGTGGAAATCATAAAGCCAAAGTACGTGGCGAGGTTTCTGGTTCTACCAAAAAAATCTTTAAACAAAAAGGGACTGGTAATGCACGCCATGGCTCTCGTCGTGGAGCTCAGTTTCGTGGTGGTGGTATTATATTTGGTCCATTAGTTCGTGATCATGCCCATAGCTTACAGAAAAAAGTGCGTAAACTTGGCCTTAAAATGGCACTTTCTGCTAAAGCTTTAACTGGGAATCTCCATGTTGTTGAAAACTTTATTGTTGATTCACCCAAGGTAAATGCCAAATTACAAGGGAATTTTAATGCCAAAAAAATTCTTTTTGTCGATAGTGATTCCGTAAATGTAAATTTCTCACGATCAATAAGTAACGTCGTAGGTTTAGATGTCCTTCCGCAAATTGGCGCAAATGTTTACGATATCGTACGCAAGGAAAAAATCGTTATGACCAAACAAGCGGCAGAAGCCCTTCAGGAGCGTTTATCATGAGTGCAATAAAAAATGCCAATTTATACGATATAATTGTGTCGCCTGTTGTTACGGAAAAAAGTCAAAGGAATATGGAAGCTAATCAATATTTTTTCAATGTCCTGCCTTCTGTAAATAAACAGCAAATAAAACAGGCTGTAGAAGAAATATTTAAGGTAAAAGTCCTTAACGTTAGTACCCTAAACCGTAAGGGAAAAAACAAACTTTTTCGTGGCCATGCAGGCAAACGGTGTGATGTAAAACGCGCAATGGTGCGTTTAAAAGATGGCGATACAATTAGTGTAGGAGCTGGAGGATAACCATGGCTTTAAAACGTTACAAACCTGTTACAAGTTCCCAAAGAGGCTTGGTTAACATTGATCGTTCAGAACTGTGGAAGGGTCGTCCAGTTAAAGCTCTTGTTTGTGGAAAAAATAAAAAAAGTGGTCACAACAATGACGGACAAATATCATCATGGCATCGTGGTGGCGGTCATAAGCAGCTTTATCGTATTATTGATTTTAAACGTGATCGTTTAGATCAAACTGCTGTTGTTGAACGTATAGAATACGATCCAAATCGTTCATCATTTATTGCACTGTTAAAGTATAGCGACGGACATTTAACTTACATTATCGCGCCAAATAAACTTAAGGTTGGTGATGAAGTTATAGCTGGCGAAAAAACAGACATTAAACCAGGTAACTGTATGCGTCTGAAGAATTTCCCTTTAGGAACCGCAATCCATAACATCGAACTTAAGATTGGTAAAGGTGCCCAGCTTGTACGAAGTGCTGGTTGCTATGCACAAATAATGGGTCGTGATGGTCAGAATGCAATTATTAAAATGGCTTCAGGTGAAGTTCGTTTAATTAATAGTGAGTGTTTTGCAACTGTTGGCGTTGTTTCTAACGCTGACCATTCAAACAGAACATACGCTAAAGCAGGTCGTAAACGTTGGATGGGTCGTAGGCCAATCGTCCGAGGCGTTGTTATGAACCCAGTTGATCACCCACATGGTGGTGGTGAAGGCCGTACATCAGGTGGACGTCATCCCGTTACTCCATGGGGTGTAAAAACTAAAGGTAAGCGTACAAGAAATAATAAACGTACATCAAATATGATTGTTCGTAGAAGAAAAACAGGTAAATAAGTTATGGCAAGATCAGTTTGGAAAGGTCCATTTTTTGATTCTTATCTTCTTAAGAAGGTAGAAAAGCTCCGTGAATCCGGAAGGAATGATGTGATTAAAACATGGTCACGTCGATCCACAATAATACCGCAATTTGTTGGTGTTACATTTGGAGTTTATAATGGCAAAAAGTTTTTACCGGTTCTAGTTTCTGAGCATATGGTAGGTCACAAGTTGGGCGAATTTTCACCAACACGTACCTTCTATGGTCATGGCGCTGATAAGAAAGCAAAGAGATAGCATATGGAAAATCAGAAGCAAACAACTGTTGTTTTAAAAAATATTCGCGTCAGTCCGCAGAAGCTTAATTTAGTAGCCAAAATGATACGTCGAATGGATGTTAATGATGCTATAAATGCACTTAAATTTTCACCAAAGCGCGTATCCGACGATGTACTTAAAGCAGTACGCTCTGCTGTTGCTAATGCGGAATTTAATCATGCTATGGATGTTGACAATTTATACATTAAAGAGGCTCATGTAGGTAAAGGTACTTGTATGCGTCGTTTTAGTGCACGCGGACGTTCACGTTCAGGTGTAATTCGTAAGTTATTTAGTCGCATTAGTATTGTTGTTGAAGAAAGAGAAACCATGGAGGAGAAGAATTAGTATGGGTCAAAAAGTAAACCCCATTGGTTTAAGACTTGGAATTAATAAAACTTGGGATTCCAGATGGTTTTCAGGAAAATCATATGCCCATAATCTTCACCAAGATTACATGATACGCGATTATATTGAAAAAAATTTTAAGTTAGCTGGTATTGCTAAGGTTGTTGTAGAGAGATCTTCAAAAAAAGTAATTGTTGCAATTCATTCATCAAGGCCTGGTGTTCTCATTGGCAAAAAGGGTGCTGATATAGAAAAACTTAAGAAAAAAATCAAAACCATGTGTGACCTTGAGGCAGCAATCAATATTAATGAAATTCGTAAACCGGAATTAGACGCAAAATTAGCAGCAGAAAACGTTGCTCAACAAATTGAACGCCGTGTTTCCTTTCGTCGTGCCATGAAAAGAGCCATGCAAACAGCCCTTCGTATGGGGGCTCAAGGTGTGCGTATTAATGTATCAGGGCGTTTAAATGGTGCCGATATTGCACGTATGGAATGGTATCGTGAGGGTCAGGTTCCTTTACATACATTACGTTCAGATGTTGATTATGGAGTTTCAACAGCACATACCACTTATGGTGCTATTGGAATTAAGATGTGGATATATAAAGGTGAGATCAAGGAAAATGATCCTTTAGCTCATGAAAAAAAAGCAGTGCAATAGGCGGACATTATGTTATCACCAAAAAAAACAAAATTTAGAAAAGCATTTAAGGGAAAAATACATGGTATCGCTCGTTCAGGTTATACCGTTGACCATGGTTCATATGGATTAAAGTCTTTAGACCCTATGCGTATTACCTCTCGACAAATTGAAGCTGCAAGAAGAACCATCGCGCGCCATATGAAACGTGTTGGTAAAGTTTGGATTCGTATATTTCCAGATTTACCCGTATCAGCAAAGCCTGCAGAAGTCCGCATGGGTTCAGGTAAAGGTTCACCTGAATATTGGGCTTGTCGCGTGAAGCCTGGTAAAGTTATGTTTGAAGTGGATGGTGTTCCAGAAAATATTGCGCGCGAAGCGTTCCAATTAGCCGCAGCTAAGTTGCCCGTTCAAACTAAATTTGTAAAAAGAATGTTTTAATACCACATAGGTTGTATGATGAAATATAGTGAAATAAAAAATAATAAAAAAGATAGCCTTTTTAGCACTTATGCTGATTTGAAAAAAGAACTTTTCAATCTACGCATGCAAAAAGCTGAAGGCAAACTTGAAAAAACTTCACGTTTTCGTGATTGTCGGCGTGATGTTGCACGTGTGCTAACGCGCTTAAGTGAATTAAAGAGGACACAGTAATGCCTAGAAGAATTTTACAAGGTACAGTAGTAAGCGACAAGGCTGATAAAACTGTTACTGTAATTGTTGAACGAAATGTTATGCATCCCGTTTACAAAAAATATGTTAAGAAACACAAAAAATACGCAGCCCATGACGAAACGAACAGTTATAAAACTGGCGACACGGTACGTATTATAGAAGTAAAGCCAATTTCTAAAACGAAAACATGGCAAGTGCAAGATAAGGTACAGGTTGGTAAATGATACAAGCAGAATCACGGTTAAAAGTTGCAGATAATTCCGGTGCAAAGGAAGTACTGTGCATTAAAGTTTTAGGTGGGTCAAAGCGCCGCTATGCATCCGTTGGCGATATTATTGTAGTAACAGTTAAATCTGCAATACCAAGGGGTAAGGTTTCAAAAGGTACTGTTCAAAAAGCAGTAGTTGTTAGAACAAGTCAGCCCGTGCGCCGTCAAGATGGTTCAACTATTCAGTTCGATCGCAATGCCGCTGTTATTATTAATAATAATCGCGAACCAATTGGTAGCCGTATTTTTGGACCAGTTACGCGTGAATTGCGTAGTAAAGGTTATATGAAAATAATTTCTTTAGCGCCGGAGGTATTGTAATGACGCAAGTTCGTTTCAAAGTCAAAACAGGTGATACGGTAGAAGTTATTGTAGGTAAGGACAAAGGTAAACGTGGTCTGATATCTAAAATTAACCTTGAGAAACAAAATGTACTTGTTGATGGTGTAAACATTAGGGTGCGCAACACGAAACCTTCAGCTATAAATCCCCAAGGTGGACGTGTTGAAAAAAGTCATCCCATACATGTTTCAAATGTTTCCATTGTTAACCCATCTACCGATAAAATAGATCGCATCGGCGTGAAAAAAAATGAAAAAGGTAAAAACCAGCGTTATTTCAAAAAAACTGGTGAATTCGTTGAAAGGATAAGCTCATGAGCTATTCAAAAAAACTTTTTAATGAGAAATTATCAAAGGAATTGCAGGAATCTTTAGGTTTTAAAAATCCTATGCAGGTTCCTAGACTTTCAAAAATTGTTTTAAATATGTGCGTTCCCGAAGCAACACAGGATAGTAAAAAAGTTCAAGGTGCTTTTGATGATATGCAAGTTATTGCTGGTCAAAAACCTGTTTTAACAAAGGCAAAAAAATCCGTTGCAGGGTTTAAACTTCGTGAAAACATGAATATTGGATCTAAAGTAACGCTTCGTAAAGATCGCATGTATGAATTTTTGGATCGCCTAATTAATATTGCATTACCAAGGGTCCGGGATTTCCGTGGCTTGTCAAAAAAGAGTTTTGATGGTAAAGGTAATTATTCGTTGGGTATTAAGGAACAAATTATTTTTCCAGAAATTAATTATGATAAGGTCGATAAGATTCGTGGTATGGATATTACTGTATGTACAACAGCAAAAAATGATGCTGAGGCTTTAGCATTGCTTAAAGCGCTTAACTTTCCAATAAAGGGAGCGTAGGACATGGCTAAAGTTAGTTCAATTCAAAAAAACAAAAATCGCAAGAGACAAGTTGCTAATAAAGCTGAGAGTCGTAAGAAGCTTAAGGATATTATTTATAACCGTGAACTTTCTATAGAAGATAGAATAAGCGCAACCTTTAAATTAGCACAAATGCCAAGAAATTCTGCGAAAATACGTGTGCGTAACCGCTGTGAATTAACGGGCAGATCACGTGGTTTTTACCGCAAGTTTAGTATGTCCCGAATTATGTTAAGAGAGCTTGGAAACAATGGTTTGGTCCCAGGCGTAACAAAAGCAAGTTGGTAAATTATGTCATTATTATCTGATCCCATAGCAGACTTCATTACTCGCATACGCAATGCGCAGCGTGTTAGCTTATCTGTAACATCATCACCTTATTCACGCACCCGTGAGCATATAGCCCAGGTTCTTGTAGAAGAAGGTTATATAAGAAATTATAAGGTTTCTGAATCTAGTGGTAAAAAAAACATAACTGTTGAACTAAAGTATTTTGAAGGTAAGCCTGTTATTTCAAAAATAAATCGAGTTTCTAAACCCGGGCGTAGGGTTTATTCTGCAATTGCAGATTTAAAGAAGTTTGCCAACGGCTTAGGTATTAATATTTTATCTACAAGTAAGGGTGTTTTGTCAGATAGTAAGGCAAAAGAACTTGGCGTTGGTGGCGAAGTTCTGTGTCAGGTGTATTAGGAGTATTAAAATTATGTCACGTGTAGGTAAAATGCCAGTTACTTTTGCTGCGCCAATTAATGTTGATATAGTTGGTCAATTGCTAACTGCATCTAGCGCAAATAAGAAAGTTGATTATCAGGTTCCAGATTTAGTTTCCGTAGAAAAAACCGCTAACAGCGTTATATTTCAGCCAAAAAACACTTCCAAAACTGCAAGATCTTTGTGGGGAACTACTCAACGGAATTTTGCCAATATTATTAAAGGCTTCTCTGAAGGTTTTAAGCTTAATATTGAACTTGTAGGCGTTGGTTATAAAGCTTCAGTTTCTGGTCAAAAACTAAAATTAAGCTTAGGGTATAGTCATGATATTGATTATGATATCCCTGAGGGTATTAAAATTGAATGTACTAAACCCACAGCTATTGTAATTACTGGAGCAAGTAAGCAGAAAGTTGGAATGGTTGGTGCCTATTTAAAATCACTTAGAAAGCCTGAACCATATAAAGGTAAGGGCGTCATTCGCGAGAATGATTTTATCTTACGTAAAGAAGGAAAGAAGAAGTAATCATGTACTATGCATCTGCTCTTGATCGTCGTCGTCAACGTATTCGGCGCAAACTCTCAACTGTTTCAACAGATCGTCCACGTTTAGTCGTAAACCGTACTAATAAGCATACTTACGCACAAGTTATTGATACCAATTCAGGAAAAGTTTTAGTGAACTATTCAACGAATATGAAGATTGCCAGTGATGTTAAAAATGGCGCAAATGTTGCTGCTGCAAAAATTGTAGGAGAAAACATTGGTAAGCAAGCTGTTAAAGCTGGCATAAAAAAAGTGGTTTTTGATCGTTCAGGTTTTTTATATCATGGACGAATCAAGGCAATTGCAGAAGCTGCACGTGAAGCTGGTTTGGATTTTTAGGTAATATTATGGCAAAACAAAATAGAAAAACTGTAGAAGAAAAAGACGAACAAATTATTGAAAAGCTTGTTAACGTTCGCCGTGTAACCAAAGTTGTAAAGGGCGGTAAAACAATGCGTTTTTCTGCACTTGTTGTTGTAGGTGATGGAAAAGGTCGCGTTGGTTATGCAACAGGTAAGGCCCGTGAGGTACCTGATGCTGTAAAAAAAGCTGTTGATAAAGCAAAAAAAATTATGATCCGTGTACCTATGCGTGAAGGAAGAACCCTCCATCATGATACCGTTATGCGTTGTGGTGCTGGCCGTGTGGTTTTGCGCTCTGCTCCTCCTGGTACAGGCGTTATTGCCGGTGGACCTATGCGTGCTATTTTTGAAGCTTTGGGTATACATGATGTTGTTTGTAAATCTAATGGTACGAATAATTATCATAATATGGTTCGTGCTACTTTCGCAGGTCTGCAAAACATACACTCTCCAAAACACATAGCTGCTAAGCTTGGTAAAAAAATTGGTGATGTTATTGTTCGCAGGGATGGTAAGCAATCTGAAACAGCTGGTGCATAGGTAGTATTATGGTAAAAAAAGAACAGCAAACAATTAAAGTAAAACAGATTTCAAGTACGATTCGTCGCCCTGGCTATCAATCCCTTTACTTAAAGACGTTGGGTTTAAAAAGAATTAATCATGAGCGTGATGTGTTAGATAATCATGCGAATCGTTGTTTAATTAATAAGATCCCTCATTTAGTTTCTATCGTTGAAGAAGGTAATAAATAATGGAATATAAACTTAATACGATTGCAGATAATCCTGGTGCACGCAAAAAACGTATGACAATATGTCGCGGCATAGGTTCCGGTAAAGGTAAAACTGGTGGTCGTGGTGGTAAAGGTCAGACCGCTCGTTCAGGCTCATCTATTAATGGATTCGAAGGTGGACAAACGCCAATTTATCGTCGCTTACCTAAACGTGGTTTTCACAACATTCATGCGATTCCAAAATATGAATTAACTTTCGACAAGGTTTCACAGCTTCTTAGCAATGGATTTGTTAATGAAGGTGATACAATTAATGCTGAGGTCTTGAAAAAATTTAAATTTATGCCAAACTATTTATCTGAAATAAGGCTTATTGCAACCGGTACTTTGGATAAGAAAATTAATTTTGCTATAACAAAAGCATCAAAAAAAGCTGCCGAGATGGTTGAAAAAGCCGGTGGTAGTATCGTTTTTGAGTAAGGTAATATGGCATCATCAATAGAACAAATGGCTTCAGGTATCACTTTTGATACCTTTAAAAAAGCTCACGACTTAAAAAAGCGCATCTTATTTACATTAGGTGTGCTTATTATATATCGTCTTGGAACATACATTCCTTTGCCTGGAATTAACCCACTTGTTATTAAGGATTTCATCCAAAGCAATGCCGGTGGTATATTAGGCATAGTCGATATGTTTTCTGGTGGGTCCCTTGGACGTATGACTATTTTTGCTTTAAATATCATGCCATACATTTCTGCCAGTATCATTATTCAACTTATGACCGCTATTTCACCCCAACTTGAAGCGTTGAAAAAAGAAGGTGATTCTGGTCGAAAAAAAATAACCCAATATACACGTTATTTAACTGTTCTACTTTGTATTTTTCAATCCTATGGAATTTCCGTTGGATTAGAAAGTATATCAGCTCCTTCTGGCATGGCTGTAATGGATCCAGGTATGTTATTTAAAATAACGACCGTGATAACATTTACGGGTGGTACTTTATTTATCATGTGGCTTGGCGAGCAAATAACCTCACGCGGTATTGGTAATGGAATTTCCCTTATTATTTATGCTGGTATTGTCGCAAACCTTCCCCAATCAGCGTTATCATTCATAAGGTTAGGTCGTGAAGGTGCGATAGCACCGCTAATAATCATTAGCGTTATACTTCTTGTTATTTTTGTTATTGCCTATGTAGTATTTATGGAACGTGCTCAGCGTAGAATTACTATACAGTATCCAAAACGCCAGATGTCAGCAAATATGCCTGCTGTATCACAGACCACACATCTCCCCATGAAACTCAACGTATCAGGTGTTATCCCACCGATATTTGCATCATCTTTACTGCTTTTACCTGCAACCTTAACAGGTTTTGCTGGATCAACTGACCAAACTGGTATAGCCGCGACCATAGCACGTCTATTTAGCCATGGTCATCCTGTTTACATAATAACTTTTACTGTTCTCATCATTTTCTTTGCTTTCTTCTACACAGCAATTACGTTTAATCCAGAAGAAACGGCTGAAAATTTAAGGAAACAAGGTAATTTCATTCCTGGTGTTCGACCTGGTAAACCCACTTCTGATTTTCTCGATTACGTTCTAACTCGTATTACTGTTGTCGGTGCCTTATACTTAGCATCTGTCTGCATAATACCTGAACTTATACTTAGTCGTGTATCTTTACCATTTTATTTTGGTGGAACAAGTATACTTATTGTCGTAAGCGTAACGATGGATACCATTACTCAGGTGCAATCACATTTGTTTGCTCACCAGTATGAAGGTTTAATGAAAAAAGCTAAAGCTAGAGGCAAGGGCAGGTTCTAGTGAATATCGTATTTGTAGGCCCGCCTGCTTGTGGTAAGGGCACTCAAGCTTCAATTATTAGCGAAAAATTTGGCCTAAGCCATTTTTCAACTGGTGATATTTTGCGTGATGAAGCAAAAAAAACAACTGAGCGTGGATTACTTGTGTCTAGTATTCTAGGTAAAGGTGATCTTTGTCCGTCTGATTTATTAGAGCCAATCCTAGAAGAATATATTACAGAAAATTCCTTTGATAACATTTTGTTTGATGGTTATCCACGTAAGTTGGATCAAGGTGTTTTTTTGAATAAAATACTGAATGATAATAAAAAAAATATTGATTTTGTTTTTTTCTTTGACATAGATGATGTAAACGTAGTAGAAAGAATTACTGGACGTTTAGCATGCTCTACGTGCGGTGAAATATATAATACGACAACGATGCCACCCAAAATAGCGAATATTTGCGATGAATGTGGTTCGAAGTTAGCTGCTAGGGGTGACGATAGTAAGGAAATCATGATGAATAGATTAAAAAAATATCATGCTGAAACTTTTCCTCTCAAGAACTTCTATGCAGAAAAAGGTGTTTTAAATGTTGTAGATGCGCGTATGTCTGTCCATGAAGTAACAGATTATATGCTAAATATTATTAAGGGAGACTGTTAGTGGCACGTATTGCTGGTGTAAACATACCATCACAAAAAAAAGTGTGGGTGGGTTTAACATATATATATGGTATTGGTAAACACCAATCCATGAAATTATTAAAGTCAATTGAAATTGATACTGAAAGAAGAGTTAACGAACTTTCTGAGCAAGAAGTTTTAAAAGTACGTGAAGCAATTGATAAAACACTTAGTGTTGAAGGTGATCTGCGTCGTGAAGTAAGTATGAACATTAAGCGTTTAAACGACCTTGGATGTTACCGTGGCTTACGCCATAGAAAGAAACTTCCTGTTCGCGGTCAAAGAACCCATACCAATGCGAGAACACGTAGAGGAAAGGCAATAGCAATTGCCGGTAAAAAAATGGTAGGTAGATAATTATGGCAGGTAAGGCAACGTCACGAGTTAAAAAACGTGTAAAAAAGAATATCGTTAATGGAACAGCGCATGTAAATGCAACTTTTAATAATACAATTATCAGTATTTCTGATGAAAGTGGTAATGTAGTTTCTTGGTCAACATCAGGAATGATGGGATTTAAAGGATCCAGAAAATCGACACCTTATGCCGCACAAGTTGCCGCAGAAGATGCTGCAAAAAAGGCTCAGGAACACGGCTTAAAAAACGTTAACGTTATTGTTAAGGGTCCTGGTTCTGGGCGCGAAACAGCATTGCGCGCATTACAAGCTGCAGGTTTTAATGTAACATCCGTTAAAGATGTTACACCCGTACCACATAATGGTGTTCGTCCTCCTAAACGTCGTCGTGTATAATTTTATAAAAATGAGAGACTAGTGTGATTGAAAAAAATTGGCAAAATTTATCTAAGGCTTCAAATATTTCTGTTAAATATCTAACAGATGATTTACGCAAGGCATCTATAATAGCAGAACCATTAGAACGTGGTTTTGGTCTTACTATTGGCAATGCTTTACGTCGTGTACTTCTGTCTTCCTTACAAGGATCAGCTTTTAGTTCCATAAAAGTTGAAGGTATATTACATGAATTTTCTGCTATTCCTGGTGTACGTGAAGACCTTGCAGATATTATTTTAAATTTAAAGAATATTGGTGTGCAATCTAATTCAGAACTTCCAAAGAAAGTTCGTATTGATGTAAAAGGTCCTTGCGTCGTTAAGGCGTCAGATATCGATTGTCCATCGGATGTAACAATCCTTGATAAGGATGCAATTATTTGCCATGTAGATGATAAATCTTCCTTTTCTGCAGAGCTAACAGTACAAACCGGAAAAGGTTATGTGGCTGGTTCCGCACAGGAAATAGAAGATAAGCCAATTGGACTAATCCCGATTGATGCTATTTATTCACCTGTACGTCATGTTGTTTATAAGGTTGAACCTACAAGGGTTGGTCAAAGAACAGATTATGATAAATTAATTCTTACATTGACCACCGATGGATCTATAAAACCTGATGATGCCGTAGCACTAGCTGCTAGAATTATTCAGGAACAGGTTAAACAGTTTATTAATTTTGAAGAGCCAGAAGCTGAAAAGTATTCTAAATCCGCTAAGGACACTTCCTTACCATTCAACAAAAATCTTCTCAAATCAGTCGATGAATTGGAACTTTCCGTTAGATCAGCAAACTGTTTGAAGAATGAAAATATTTTCTATATTGGTGACTTGGTGCAAAAATCTGAAAATGAAATGCTTCGTACACCAAATTTTGGTCGTAAAAGTTTGAATGAAATTAAGGAAATGCTTAGCATGATGGGTCTAAGTTTTGGTATGACACTAGATACTTGGCCACCTGAAAATATTGACGACTTAGCAAAATCACTCGAAGACCCATTTAAGTAAGGATAGTAATATGTACCATCGTATATCAGCAAAAAAGCTTAATAGAACAAAAGAACATCGAAAAGCCTTGTTTAAAAACATGTGTCGCGCCCTCGTTGAAAGCGAGCAAATTAAAACTACCCTGCCAAAAGCAAAAGCTTTACGTCCTATTTTTGAAAAATTAGTAACAAAGGCTAAAAACCCTTCATTGCATAACAGACGGCAATTAATATCTCAATTGCAGGATGCAGGATTAGCAGATAAGTTGATCAAGGATTTAGCTGTGCGCCATAAGGATAGAAAAGGTGGTTATACGCGTATTGTTAAAGCTGGATTTCGCTATGGCGATAACGCCCCTATGGCAATATTAGAATTAGCAGATTTTGATCCAGTAAATTTTGTTGCATCACTTTCAAAATCAGCTTCAGCTGAAAAACAACAACCAGAAGCTTAATTTAGCAATGAGAGATGATTTTAGCCAAGCTAATCGTGATCAGCTTACCGTTAGTTTTATGCCGCCAAAAACCATTGTTCTTGTGGGTCTAATGGGTTGTGGTAAAACAAGTATTGGGAAAAGACTTGCTAAGCGTTTAGAATTGCCTTTTTTTGATTCTGATTTAGAAGTTGAAAAGGCTGCTGGATATCCCATCAAGGAAATCTTAGAAATCTTTGGTGAAAAGGGCTTTGAAGATGGAGAATGCAGGGTTATCAAGCGTTTATTAACCCAACCTACCCATGTTCTAGCTACCGGCGGTGGTTCTTTTGCTGTTAACGAAACGCGTAGTGCTATAAAAAATGATTCCATATCCGTTTGGCTAAAGGCTGATCTAGACACCTTGGTAGCAAGGGTTTCTCGTCGTAGCGACCGTCCAATGTTTACGGATAATAATCATCGCGAAGTGCTAGAGAAGCTTGTCGAAGAAAATTACCCTGCTTTTTCTGAGGCAGATATTCATGTTGAAACTTTCGATGAGCCAACAAATACAACTGTTGATAGGGTCATTCAATCTATGAGTGATTTTATTCGTTCTAACTATCCTAATTATTATGTGCTAAAATCTGTATAATAAATTTGTTTTATCAGAGTAATGTCATTGAATGCCTTATTCGTTCTATTTTTCCTATGTAAGCTTTCAGCTGGGTTAGAAGCTCGATCTGTTCCAAGTGTTCTAGAATCCCTAAAACTAAAGTTGCAGGAAGTATCTAGATCAAAAAAACCTTCAAAATTAAGTGTCGAACATCATAATCTATTTAACACTCTTCTTCTTGACACAAATGTTTTAATGGACCACTTAGAAGGTGATGAAATTAATGGAGACAACCAAGAATTCCTTGATGCTATAAGCTCTAATATTTCTTTACTCTTTAATCTTTTGTCTATTAAAAATACTGTTCATCCTTTTCCATTACGTTTTCGCCCAATTGCTTTTTCAACCTTTCATGTTCAGCCATGTCGCACCGTAAAGCGTGATTACCCCTTAGGTGATGAACCAGTATCCAAAAGTGGTTATCAGGTAGCATCCCATGTGCAAAAATCTTCATTATCAGAGGATGACATCGTTTACGTAGTTGGAAATCAATAATGCTTTTTCTTTTTGGTATTTTCGTTGTTCTGCTTATCTGCTCAGCTTTCTTTTCGGCATCTGAGACGGCAATAACCTTTGCTTCTCGTCCAAAATTACATCAGTTAGCAAAAGATGGTAATAAAAAAGCGCTATTAATTAAAAGTTTGCAAGATCGTCTTAGCATGGTTATTTCTGCCATGTTGGCATACAATACCTTGCTTAATGCTGCAATAGCTTCTGTTTTAGCAAGTATTAGTTTTCAATTATTTGGTGATAATTCTACTATGGTAGCGGTGTTATCTTCTATAGTTACAGGTATTACTGTACTGGTTTTTGCAGAAATGCTACCTAAAACCCTTGCAATTCAGAATACTATGCGTTTTTTATTATTTTTTGGGAAGGCAATAAATTTCTTTTTTAATTTATTTTTACCAATCAATAGATTTTTTTCTTTCATAGTGCACGGAATTATGAAATTACTTGGTCAAAAACCAAATATAGATTTTGCGAATGCTTCCCTTGAAGAACTAAAAGGTGCAATAGATATGCATGATGCACCTGGCCAGGATACGGCCCAAGAAAAAGCTATGTTAAAAAGTATTCTTGATTTAGGGAGGGTGCAGCTCTCTGAAATTATGGTGCATCGTCAGCATGTGACTATGGTAGATGCTAAAGAATCTATTCCAAGTATTGTTGAACATATACTTGCGTGTCCTTATACGCGCTTACCTATTTGGGAAAATGATACGGATAATATTATTGGTGTTATAAATACTAAAGCTGTTCTAAGGGCTATTAAAGCCCATGCTGGAAATTTGAAAGATCTTAGTATTAAGGATATAGCATCCAAACCTTGGTTTGTCCCCGAAAGTACAGATTTATTAGAACAACTTCAGGCTTTTCGAAAACGCCGTGAACATATTGCCCTTGTCGTTGATGAATACGGAGCCTTTATGGGTATTGTTACCCTTGAGGATATTTTAGAAGAAATAGTTGGCGATATTGCCGATGAACATGATATTGCCGTTAAGGGTGTTAGACCTGTAGGCACTGATTCTTATTTAGTACATGGCAATGTTACCATTCGTGATTTAAATCGTCAGTTTGATTGGGGCCTTCCAGACCATAAAGCAGCAACCATAGCTGGCTTAATGATTTATCATTTCCGAACTATTCCTAAGGTTGGTCAAATCTTTCATCTAGAAAAATTTCGCCTAGAAGTTATGCGCAGGCAAGGCAATCAAGTAACCTTAATAAAAATTACGGTTTCTCATCAAAGGGTTTGATCCTTGTTCTTATTAAGTAGTAATAACCAATAAATTTCTTTTGTAGCTGGTATTAAACTTATTTTAAATAAATTCTATGTTATAGTTAATGCAGTTTAATAATTCCTTTTTCATTGTGAAAGAAACAAAAATACCCGTTCCAGCTCTTGGTGAATCCATAACCGAGGCCACCGTTGCCAAATGGCATTTTTTGGCAGGAGATAGCATAAAAGCTGATGATCTTATTGTTGAGTTGGAAACCGATAAAGTTACCCTTGAGGTTTATGCGCCCCATGATGGTGTTTTAGTTTCCATTAATAAGCCTGATGGTGAAACTGTTACAACCGATGATTTTTTAGGTGTTGTTTCTGAATCTATGAGCAATAATACCAGTAGTACTGCCCATGAAGATAATATGTCTGCAGTATCAGAACAAACACTATCAGACAAGCCAATGGAACCAAAAGCATCGGCTGCTGATCATTCCCTAAATGTTTTGCAAAAAGACACCCCGTTAGATGAAAAGAGCCTACAGACAAGCGATGTAGCAAATTTTTCACCACGTAATATAAATGCCAATGCAAAAGAATTTTTATCATCACATGCAACATCGGTAAATAACCAATCACTTTTAAATAATGTGCCTAGTAGCAACCCTGTTAGCCCTGGGCGCGAGGAATTGCGCGTGCCCATGAGCAGGCTTCGTCAAAAAATTGCAGAGCGCTTAAAAAGTGCACAAGATACAGCAGCCATTCTTACAACTTTTAATGAAGTTGATATGACCGCGGTTATGGATTTACGCCAGCAATTTAAGACTGTTTTTGAAAAAAAACATGGTGTAAAGCTTGGCTTTATGTCTTTTTTTATAAAAGCAACCGTTGCAGCATTAAAAGCACAGCCAATTGTCAACAGTTGTATTGATAATAAAGAAATTGTTACAAAAACCTTTTACGATATCAGTATTGCTGTTTCAACCCCTAATGGCTTAGTTGTGCCTGTTCTACGCAATGCCGATCAATTATCAATGGCTGGTATTGAACAAGAAATCATTACTTTAGGTACAAAGGGCCGTGATGGTAAATTAACAGCTGATGACATGTCAGGCGGAACGTTTACCATAACAAATGGCGGTACTTTTGGTTCTTTATTAAGCACACCCATTTTGAACCCACCACAATCGGCTATTTTAGGCATGCATAAGATTCAAGAAAGACCTATGGCTATTAATGGCCAGGTTGTTATTAGGCCTATGATGTATTTGGCACTTTCCTATGATCACCGTTTAATTGATGGTAAAGAAGCCGTAACCTTTTTAGTGATGATTAAATCATACTTAGAAAACCCTGGGCGTTTTTTATTAGACATTGATAACTAAAATGAATCTAAAAATAACATTCATTTGAAGAACTTCAAAAAATCTAATTCCTGTATTTATTGATTTTATTGCCTTGGCATTGGAAGCGCAACTAATGGTTGTTTAGGGTATTGCCCATAAAGCCATTCATTACGTTTACCTTTTGCGTTATCTTCACGCATTTGAATTCCTAATGCATAATCGTCTTCCGGTGCAACGTACTTCATATAATGATTACCGGTGTGTTTTAAGAAAATAGTTTTAGCTGTAGGGCTGGTTAAAACAACTGTGGTTAAATATTCATTTTCATTATCTTTCGGCTGTGGAGAGAAAACTAATGTTTGGTAAATACCATCATCTTTTGTATTTGCATGTATTTCTAAAGCAGTAGGATTCACACTATAGGTAATAATATTCATGTTGTTTGCAAAGGCATATGCTATGGCATAGGCGTTGGCGGATTCAAAGAAACCATTATTTCCAAGACTATTTTTAAAATTTTGTGATAAGAATTGTGAAATATCTTTTTTGGAAATTTTTCCAATGTCATACAAGAATTGGCTTCGAAGCACGTCTAGTGATTCTTTTTTTTGAATCTTGGCTGCATTTAATGCTTGAAACTTGGGGGCTATTTTATGTAGTGCATTTTTTGATTGCCCAGTTGGATCAACAAAATTTATTATGAAATCAAAAAGATCATAAAGATCATTTATATATTCATTATATTTTTCCTCATAATTTCTATAACTTTGAATTTTAGTTTTAATAGATCTTAATGTTGGTCTATCAAGAATTTGATCTGCTATTCTTGCAAGGCTTCGAAAAGCAACATCTTTTTCTTTCTTTGTGCCATTATTGATTGCTTTTAAAGTTTTGTCATTAATTTTTATATCTAGAATTTTTTTACTTATAAGTTTTTCAAGTATTATGCCGATTTGCTTAAAAGCCTTTTGTTCTTTAGAAAAACCATCGTAACCTTCTGGGAGGTGCTCTAAAGGCGTTTCTGGTGCCTGAAATTCTTGTTTTTTTATTTTTTCTTTAAATCTATTCATGCTGTAAATTATAGCGTCTTGAATCTTTAAATGTAGAAGTACAAATTGTTGAAATTCTTTTGTTTTTTGTGTAATTTCATCATCTAGCTGTTGCTCCATTAAGGCTTTTTTTAAGTTGTATTCCTGCAATTTACTTTTTTCATTTTCATCATTACCTTCTTCCACAGCTTCAACAGCGTTAACAAAATCCGCTTGTTTCATTTTTATGTCTTTTGCAAAATATTTATACAAACCCTCAAAAAAAGGATTGTTTTCATTAGCTACTAACGCATCAGAAACCTTGAAACGGGTATTATTTTCTGCAATGCCACTGCTTCTTCCTTCGCAGGCAATGAATTGACTAAAAAAACCACACTGGCCATCGCCTACGGAATCGTAAAGGGCTAATTCATTTTCTGCTTCAAGATTAAATTTTTCCCTAAGTTCTTGGGGAATAGCAGAAATATTTTTTTTAATTTTTCTGCTTGATTGTATCTTGGCGTCAATAAAGCCTTTTTCAAATGCATAAATTTGACCTAGTTTTTTGTTTTTAAACTCATTTAGCAATAAAGTTAAATACTGATGCAGCTCGTCATTAATAACCATATAGGTAAGCATTAATAGCTCTTGCTGATCTTGCACCACCAAATTTCTGATATCAAGCAGGTTGCCATCTTTTCTGTAAAGACTAAACTGACTTGTGGTAAAAAAATGCTTACGCAAATCATCTACGGTAGATTTTGGGTTAAACAAGTATTCCTGTGCAGCCACTGATAATATCCACAAGGTTGTTAAGTGTAGGCGCTGGCTATAACCAATTACTTGGGCTTTGTTTAGTTTACTTAAGAAATCATAGGCAAAGCGTGGGGTTTTGAATTGTCCAACACCATTGCTTGCGTTAAAAGCATAATAGGCTTCTAGTTCCAAAAATGCTTTCACAATGCCTTTTTTTTCATCCTCTGTTGGAAAAGCTGCGGGGCTTGCAAGCATAATAGATTCAGTAATTTTCCTTGCTTCAATATCAGCATTATCATTGTAAGCCATAGCTTTAAAGGTGTTTATTTTGCCTTCTAGCTGCTGTGAAAAGCTTTCCCCTGCTGCAAGGGAAAATATAAACAAACATAAAGTAATTAAACGCACAACGATAAAAAAACCAATAAACTATTTTCTATATTAAGCTTAAAGATTTAAGAAATTGCAAATATTTATATTTTTGCAACGGCAATACTTGATAAGTTTAGTAAACCACGCACACTTATTGAAGGTGGGCAAATATGCGCTGATTTTTTTAAACCCATTAAAATGGGGCCGACTGGCTGACCGTGGGCAAGTATTTTAAGGCTATTAAGGGTTATATGCGCGGAATCAATATTCGGCATAATGAGAATATTTGCGGCACCTATAAGGGTTGAATTTGGTAAAAAACGATGGCGTATTTCGGCATTTAGGGCAGCATCGGCGCTCATTTCGCCGTCAAATTGAAAATCTACCTTATCAGCCCGTAGCATTTCTACTGCTTCACGCATTTTTTCCGCTTGGGGTTGGCGTGATGCACCAAAGTTTGAATGGCTAACAAAGGCAATTTTTGGCTCAATATCAAATAGTCTTACATTATCAGCGGCCATTTTAGCAATACATGCTAGTTGTTCAGGGTTTGGATCTATATTTATATAGGGATCTGAAATAAACAATCCATTTTCAAAACGATGCTGTCCTTCTAAAGCTATGGCTGAAAGTGCACCACATCGACCATATTTGGGGTCAATACCTATAATACCCATGATAGGGTGAATGTGATCGCGGTAGTAACCACTACAACCGCAAATCACGGCATCACTATCACCTATAGCAACACCTAAGGTTGCAATAACCGTATAGTTAGTATGGAGATCTTTTTTTGCAATACTTGGTGTAATACCTTTGCGCCCACATATTTCATGGTATTTTTGCCAATAGGTATCAAATCGAATATCGTCATTTGGATCTATAATTTCAATTTCATTTAGCTTAAAGCGTAAATTTAGTTTTTTATGCCTTGCAGCTATTATGTCTGGCCTTCCTACAAGGATTGGTGTTGCAATATTGTCATCTATCAGGGTTTGTACAACCTCTAATACACGGTAATCTTCACCTTCTGCAAAAGTTAAGCGTTTTTTTGTCGTTTGCTGTTGAATTTTGTTAAATACTGGGCGCATTAGGTAACCGGAACGGTATACCATTTCATTGAGTTTTTGGTGATAGGCGTGCCAATTTTCAATTTTGTTAGATGCCACACCAGAATCCACCGCTGCTTTAGCAACAGCTGCACTAATTTCTACTATTAAGCGCCTATCGAGGGGTTTTGGAATAATACATTGTGGGCCGAAATGAAAGCTATCTTCTCCGTAGGATGCAGAAACCTCAAGGCTTGATTCGGATCTACCAATTTTTGCTATAGCCTCGGTTGCAGCAAAGATGATCTCATCATTTATTATGGTGGCGCCAGCATCGATGGCTCCGCGAAAAATATAGGGAAAGCAAATGGCATTATTTACTTGGTTTGGAAAATCACTTCGGCCGGTGGCTACAATCGCATCACTGGCCTCTTTGTAAACTTCATCAGGGTAAATTTCTGGTTCAGGGTTAGCAAGTGCAAAAACGATAGGTTTTTTAGCCATGGTTTTTACGTGCTCTGAAGTTAATACCTTAGGTGCTGAAAGGCCAAGGAAAAAATCAGCCCCTTTAATAGCTTCAGTTAAGGTGCGTAGGGGAGTATCGCGAATAAATTCTTCCTTTGTGGCATCAATATGGTCTCTGCCCTTATAAATCACCCCATGGCGGTCAACCACGTATAGATTTTCTTTTTTTAAACCAAATTTTAAAAGGAGTTTCATGCATGCAACAGCCGAAGCACCAGCACCATTAACCACGGCCTTTATGTTTTCTATTGCCTTATCCTGAAGGATCAAAGCATTCTTAAGGGCAGCTGCCACAACGATGGCCGTACCATGTTGGTCATCGTGAATGACTGGAATATTCATGCGTTCACGAAGCTTTTGTTCAATATAAAAACATTCTGGTGCTTTAATATCTTCTAAATTGATTCCACCAAATGTTGGTTCAAGGGATGCAATAATATCAATTAACTTATCGGGATCAGTTTCATCAATTTCAATATCAAAGGCATCAAGGTTAGAAAACTTTTTAAACAGTACTGCTTTACCTTCCATAACGGGTTTAGAAGCCAAAGCACCAATATTTCCTAAGCCTAATACGGCCGTACCATTAGAAATGACCGCTACCAAGTTTCCTTTACTTGTATATTTTCTGGCATTTTGTGGGTCTTTCACAATTTCTTGGCATGGGGCTGCCACACCTGGTGAATAAGCTAAACTTAAATCATGTGGGTTTGATAGGGGTTTTGTTGCTGTTATGCACAATTTTCCCTTGGGATCCTGCAAGTGGTATACAAGGGATTCATCATAGATATTTTTTGTCATAATTATATTATTTAAAAATTTAATTTAATCATAGCAAACTTCATTATGATTCGTTAGCTAAAACCTTGTGAATTTGCTGACTAATAGTATCAGGTGTTAAGCCAAAATGCTGAAAAAGATCACTAGCTGGGGCAGAGGCCCCAAAGCTGTTGATGCCAAAAAATTGGTCATTATTTCTTAAAAACTTACCCCAAAGGCCTTCTGTGCTTGCTTCAATAATAAAGCGTGGATCTTTTCCAAGCACACTTTCTTGATAATCTTTAGATTGGTTTAAAAACAACTCAAGACAAGGCACAGATGCCACATTAACCTGATAGCCAATGTCCCCAAGGTTCTTAGCCGTATCTACGGCAAGACTTAATTCTGACCCAGTAGAAATTATTGTACAGTCTGGTTTGATCGAAGTTTTAACAAGGTAGCCGCCCTTATAGCTTAAATTTTCTTGGCGAAATATATTTAGCGTTGGTAGGTTTTGGCGGCTTAAAATCAAAGCTGTAGGCTTACGGCGTTCTTCTAAGGCTATTTGCCAACATTCAGCAACCTCGATACCATCGCATGGCCTTAAGGTTAATAAATTTGGTATACTGCGTAAGTGGGCAAGGTGTTCAATAGGTTGGTGGGTAGGGCCATCCTCACCAAGGCCAATGGAATCATGGGTTAGAACATATATGACACCCTGATGCATAAGTGAAGAAAGGCGCAGGGCTGGCTTTAAGTAATCTAAAAAAACACAAAAAGTCCCGCCATAAGGAATGATGGCGTTTGATAAACATAAGCCATTCATTGCTGCAGCCATAGCATGTTCACGGATCCCATAGTGTAGGTAGTTTCCTTGAAAATTATTTTTTGAAATCATTTTGCTATGGGTTGTTTTGGTATTGTTCGAAGGGGTTAGGTCTGCTGAACCACCAACCAATGGAATATTTTCAGGTAGGGCGTTTAATACGCTCTCTGATAAAGATCTCGTGGCTTTGTTGGGTTTATCAGCGGCAAATTTTCTTTTGAGATCAATGAACGCATTACCAAACTCAATATTAGGTTTAGTTAGTTTTTCTAATATTTCCCCTGAAACATTTTTGTACCATTTTTGTACGGTATCTTCTTGCTTACTGCCAATATGCTGCCAGGCATTTAAAATATCTTCAGGTATTTCAAAGGGTGGGTAAGGCCAGTTTAAATTTTTACGCATGGTCGCAATTTCTTCAGTTCCTAATGGGGATCCATGGCAGCCAGAAGTATTTGCTTTAGTAGGTGCACCAAAGCCAATGGTGGTTTTGCAAGAAATAAGACAAGGCTGATTTTGCTGCTTTGCCAACGCAATTGCCTTATCGATGGCTTGGTAATCATGGCCATCAATTGTTTGTGTATGCCACCCATAACTTTCAAACCGTTGATTCGTATTGTCTGAAAAACTTAGGCTTGTTGGGCCATCTATACTAATTCCGTTATCATCGTAGAGCACAATAAGTTTTTTTAAACCCATGTGACCAGCAAGTGATCCTGCCTCGTGGCTAATGCCTTCCATCATGTCGCCATCGCTGGCCATAACATAGGTGTAATAGTTTATTGTTTCCCCACCAAATCGCGCTGATAATATAGATTCAGCAAGTGCCATACCAACAGCCGTGGCTAAACCTTGACCAAGTGGGCCTGTGGTTGTTTCAATTCCCTTTAATAAACCAAATTCTGGATGCCCTGCCATGGGGGAATTTAATTTTCTAAAATTTTTAATAGCTTTTAGGTTCGCATCATTATAGCCACATAAGTATAACGCACTGTATAAAAGCATGGATCCATGGCCCGCAGATAATACAAAGCGATCACGGTTTGGCCATTCTGGAGATTGTGAGGAAAAGCACAGATGATTTTTGTATAGAACCGTCATTACATCGGCCATACCTAGGGGCATGCCTGGATGGCCGGAATTTGCCTGTTCAACGGCATCAACACTAAGAAAACGTAATGCTTTTGCAAGCTTGGTATAATCTATCAAGTTTTATGTTAAATTTTATTTAATACCAAAACTATAGCTTAAGATTTTTCCATATGAAAATCTTTTCCCATGAATATAGGCTTAATCTATCCAGCTTAATGTAAGGATGTTTCTTGCCAAGTTAGCAATGTAGTAATTAATTTTTCTGAAACGTGTTTATAGTCACCCTTCATGATTTCCTTGGCTTTTGGTTTATCGCCAGCAAGGGCAGCCGTTAGAATATCTGCAGCTATTTTATGAAAAGAAGTATGTTGATCTTTCACCGATTGATAATAGCTAGAACTTTTTTCTTCTTCCGTAATACTGGAGCCGTAAAGCCATTTTCCAAACATACAAAGATTATCTTTAGCCGTATCCGTAGGATTTTTAGAACTTTCGCCCTTATTAATTGCAAGACTTAAATGAATTTTCCATTTTTTATGGGCGCTAATTGCCTTATTAATTTCATCATAAAGATCCATAACTTTAAGCTTTGCTGCAAACGATAACTGTAATATTACACGTTTTACTATTAAAAATACGTTAAGAAATTTTTATGCAGCCATGGTTAGTCTTGCTTCCCTTTTAACGGGTTTACGGTCACGCAGTAAATAGTGAAGGCTTATAAAACCAAATATGGCAAAAATTCCAATATAAATAATAACGCCAAAAAGTTTTCCATTTAAGAACTGGGTTAAGGTACCCGTTACCAAGGGTGTAATGCCTGCAAAAGTACTTAAGCCTGCAGAAAAAGCAAACCCTGATAGTCGTCCACGCAGAAGTGGTGGTACGTCGTAAGCGCTTAAGGGGTGTACAACCGAATATGCCATAGCCGCCGGAATAATCATAAGGGTTTGAAAAGCCATATAAGCTTGTAACTTTAGGAAAATAAATGCGGGATATAGTAAAATAAGTTGAACAGCGCAGGCACCTAGTATCATTTTGCGCCAACCAATTTTATCACTTATCCAGCCGGCAATAGCTGTTAATATATTATGGCCAATTACAGCGTAAACAGTCATTTGAATGGCGTCTTGTAGGGGCAATTTCATAATTTTAGTCATAAAAAAGGAGGTGTAACTTAGGGGAATCCATATAAAAACACCGGCAACGCCACCAACAATGATTGCGCGGTATACATATTTTTTATGCTTTTTTTCTAAAATGCTTAAATTGCTGGCTTCTTCCTTGAACTGTTCACGGTAAAATACCGGGCTTTCGCTTACATAACGGCGCAGGTAGTAGGAAAACACTCCAAGGGCTGCAGCGCCAACAAAAGGCACACGCCAAGCCCAATCAGGCATGCCAGGCATGGAACAAATAGCTACACAGCCAATGGCAAGCAAACTTCCTGTGCCAGCTGCGGCATTATATAGCCCGGCAACGGTTCCAGCTTTTTGCCAGCCATAGGATTCAATTAAAAGTACACCACCGTTGGTAAATTCCCCACCCATGCACATGCCTTGAATAATCCGGCATAAAATTAATAGGGCTGGGGCAATAATTCCTACCTGTTCATAGGTAGGTAGTAAACCAATACATAAGGTAGGAACGGCCATACCAAGTACAGATAACATTAGGCTTTTTTTCCGGCCTTGTTGATCTGCCATATAACCGAATATATAACCACCAATCGGACGAGCCAAAAAGCCAACGGCGAAAAAGAAGCCGCTAATAATTGTGTCGTGAATGGGATTTACCGGCGGGTAAAAAAGGGGCGCAAGGAGAAAACTAAAATGAGCAAAGATAAAAAAATCAAAATACTCAAGCACGTTACCGCACATTAATGCTGGAAGAAGAAATTTTTGACGCATAACAAAAATACGCTTTTAATGAATTATGTTAATATTATGATAACTATTCTAAAAAATATCAATAGGTATGCAAAAAAATCATGAATAAAAATCCTAAAAAAATATTAAATTCTTATAAATGGCTATATTTTTGCCGAAAAAGCACTCTAAACTCACACTTAAAAGCCTTTTCATTACTTGAAGTTGCTATTTCTTTGGTGGTTATGGGGTTGATTATTAGCGCAGCGGTTCCAACTTATAATCGCTTTGTGAATGCAAAAAAATATCAACAATCAAAAAAACTTATGGACTCAACCATGTATGCGCTTGCCTTGTATGTCAAAGACCATAATAAACTCCCATGTCCTGCAAGTAATACTAGTGGTTTTGCCATGCAAAGTTGTTTAGGTTTTTCAAAGGGATATGTTCCTTATAATACGTTAGGGTTAGATCCTAAGTATGCAAAAAATGGTTTTGGGCGTTGGCTAACTTATGTCATGGATGGTTTTTACAGCCAGCAAACTTTTCAAGGGCTAGCTATGGATGAAACCAATAAGGGGTTAAGTCATCCTAGTGCTTATTTATGTAACGCCAAGGGAAATTTTTCCATACAAATTTATCATAGGGACACTCAAACTTATAACAATCACGCAGATTATTCCGTAGCTTTAGCACTTATAAGCCATGGTAAAAATGGTGGTAACTACGATAACAATGGGTATACCCAGGCGATTACTTCTAACAGTGCAGAAAAACATACAAATGCGGACAATAGTAGCACTATACACATAGCACCATTTGATCCTAAAAATTTTGATGATTATGTTATATATTTTACGATGCCTCAATTTTTATATGAATATTTAGAAGTTCGCTGTGGTTAGATTGAAAAAAATATAATTTTCTGTTATTATCCGTTAAAAATAAAGTATTATATGATTCCTAAAATAGGGGTTCCCCTAGATTTTATTCGTCTTAATCGACACATAGGTGCTGACTGGTACGCAGGATCAGACTGGTATGCTATACGCTACCGCTACCACGATGCCATATGTGCTAATGGGGGTTTACCATTTTTCCTTGGTTATAACTTTGATTTAATAGATGCTTACTGTGAAAGCCTAGATGGTTTGCTTATTGCGGGCGGTAATATTGATCACGAACCGATTTTAGAAACAAATAACCAGGCTTGGCAGCGCAATAATAATCCTGACCGCACAAAATTTGAAAGCGCTATATTATCGGCTTTTATAAAAACAAAAAAACCAGTATTAACGGTTTGTGGCGGCTATCAGCTTCTTAATAAAATTTATGGTGGTTCCTTGTATAAAGACTTGGAAACAGAATGTACAGGTCTTGTAGAAAGCCATGTGGCAACACAAGATAATCCTCCAGTGAAAGCTAGCCATAGGGTTAGTATTGTCGAAAATACTTTGTTGCATACCATTGCACAAGAAACCACAGCTAATGTGAATTCAGATCATCATCAAGCAATAAAAACAGTTGGGGATAATCTTACGGTAAACGCTTACAGTGAAAAAGATAGGGTCATTGAAGGTGTTGAATTAAATAATCACCCGTTTTGTGTGGGTGTTCAGTGGCACCCTGAATTTTTTATCGATAACCTTGATCACAACCTTTTTAAGTGTTTTATTCAAGCATGCGCATAAATAAATGGATAGCCAGTAGTGGCTTTTGTTCTCGGCGTAAGGCGGAAGAATTTATATTATCTGGTGAAGTTAAAATAAATAACCAAGTTTGTGAAAATCTTGCAACCCAAATTCAGGATGATGATAAGGTAGAAATTAATGGCAAGCTTTTAAGCTTGCGTAAAAATATTGGCGTTTGGTGTTTTTATAAGCCACGCGGTGTAATTACAACCCACAATGATCCAGAAAATCGCCAAACCGTTTTTGATTTCTTAAAGAAAAAAGGTTTAAGGGAAAGGGTTATATCTATTGGCCGCCTTGACTATAATTCAGAAGGTCTATTGTTACTAACTAACAATAGTGACTTTGCTTGTTTTGCAGAAAAACCAGGTTCTGGTTGGGTAAGAAAGTACAAGGTTCGTGTTTATGGAGACTTAACAAACATACTGCGAGCGGATTTTTCCAAGGGAATAAAAATTGAAGATACTTTTTATAAACCTTTTAAGGTTGATGCAGAAAAAAATACAGAATCATATGGTGCTTCTAAAAATCAATGGCTTATTTTTGATTTGATGGAAGGAAAAAACCGTGAAATCCGTAAAATTTGTGAACACTATGATTTACAAGTTAGTAAGCTTATACGCACGAATTACGGCCCGTTTTCCTTATTAAAGGTAAATAACCCAGGAGACATTAATAAGAGTTTTCATGGATCTAAACAAGATCTACAAAAACAACTTCATATTACTTTTTAAGCACTACCACACTGCAATGAAAGAGACGTAGGTTCAATGCCAAGCATTGCAAGGCTTGC
Source organism: uncultured Verrucomicrobiales bacterium (assembly GCA_964351815.1). Taxonomy (GTDB): domain Bacteria; phylum Pseudomonadota; class Alphaproteobacteria; order Paracaedibacterales; family CAITNM01; genus CAYGPH01. The sequence goes on from CAYGPH010000003.1 coordinate 27,773, forward strand.
TTTCCAACGCATATCGATAGGTGTATCATAAATTAACCGCGTTTCAGCATCGGTTACCATCCAAAAGTTTTCTTGTATTTCTTGCTCAAGCTGTCCGGCTACCCAGCTAGCGTAACCTAAACTTAGGATAAAATCTTTCGGTCCTTCATCTGCAGCTATGGCCCTTAGGATGTCTAGGGTAGCAGTTATGGAAAAATCCTTGTCAACTTCTACCGTTGATTCCCTTTTGAAATCCTTAGAATGCAATACAAATCCCCGACTAACTTCCATTGGTCCACCAGCAAACATGGGTACTTCTGGCGTATAACTTTCTATAGGAATGCTTAGCTGGCTTAAAAGCTCGTGAAAACTTAATGATTGTAAAGGTTGGTTTATAACTAAGCCAATGGCACCAAATTCATCATGACCACATAGGTAAATAACCACATTAGAAAATTTATTATCCCGATGAAATGGGGTTGAAGTTAATAATTTTCCTGTTAGGTAACCTTTTCTATGATTGTGATCCGTAGATAGAGTATCCAAAAAATTTCTCAAAATATAACCTCTTGTTTGTTTACAAAAGGTATACCTACCTCTCGTGCTGTTGTAATATTAGCTCTCAACAGTTACGAATGTTTTAACAATAGTGAAAATTGCAGATAAAAAATGCATAACTTAATCGAATGTCAGTCATGCTTTGAAGGCATGATAGGGGATATAAAAATTCAATCGAGAGTCCTAGCAATAGATTGCGAGTTTGATCGCCGTACTACTTTTTATCCAAATCTATCACTTATTCAAATTTGTGATGGAAAAAAAATTTGGATTATTGATGGTTTAAAGATAAAAAAATTTGATTCATTAAAAAAAATACTTGAAGATGAATCAATTATTAAAGTGTTTCATTCGGGGCAACAAGATTACGAGCTGTTGCACCAGCATTGTAATATCCTAACATCACCAATATTTGATACGCAAATTATGGCAAGTTTTTTAGGTTACGGAATTGACCCAAGCCTTGAAAAAATGTCGCAACAAGCGTTAAATTTGCCCCTTGATAAGCAATATCAAGATGCAGATTGGATGATACGTCCACTTACACATGGAATGCTTGAATACGCTAGTAACGATGTTAAAACCGTTTTTAACTTATATAATTTCTTTCTTACAATTAACGATTACCGTAAAACTTGGGCTATGCATGAAATGGCCAAGGGTTTTAACCTAGCACAGGCTAACCCGCATGAATGGTTAAAGCTTATCCCTGTTAAGCCAAGCATTGCTGAAGCATACATTTTAGAAAAATTATGTGCCTGGCGGCAAAATTATGCGGAAAAACTAAATATTCCAAAAACGTTTATTTTCAAAAATGGTATCTTTAAAAACAGGCAACTTTTTTCGCTTGGTGATTCTGTTGTAAAGTTTGAAAAGGTTTTGCAGCAATCAAAGCTTGATAGTGAATCTTTTGAAAAACTTAAAAAACAGTATATGGGGTGGTGTGATGAAGCCATATGCTTACCTAAATCAACTGAAAAGAATATTGCTGAAATACTTAATGAATATTTTTCTGCAAACGATAACAGGCGCTTAAAAAGCGAAATAAAGGACCTTAAGGACAAGCTAAATTTTTTGTCAGCAAAACACAATATACCTGCCCATTACATACTGGCCAAAAAAAACTATCTAAAATATCTGCATAACCAAGATGAATTCATGTCTGATTGGCAAAAAGAGCTTTTAAAAGAAACGATTTAAAAATAATTTTTTAAGCGCTGTAAATCTTGCTGAGGGTTAAAGATTTTGACATCAAGTTTCATGCCTTCAGCCGTAAGTTCGCCCATAACAGCAATAATTAAATACATATTTGTATAGTAATTTTTGCGCACATTAATAAAATTTAGTTGCGCTTGCACAAGTTGTGTTCGTTGCTGAAAAACATCAAATAGGATTTTTGTTCCAGCCTGAAGTTCTTGTTCTGTGTTGTGAACGGCATCTTTTTGAGCCTGAACCTGTTTTTCGGCGTTTTGCAAACTTATTTTTGAATAATGATAGGTTTCAAAAGTTGATCGGCACTGCTTTATTAAGCTTAGACGAACGTTTTCTATTAACGTGCGCTTAGATATAATGGTTTTTGTTAATTGGCGGCGCTTTGACCAATTTTCGCCACCATTATACAAAGGAACAGACAACTGTAGTCCAATACTTCCAGCGTTACTGTGCGTTGTATCCGCTAATTCTTCTCCACGGGCAGATCTTACCCTCTTGTTGTGGTTATGCGAGCCTGAAATGTTAAGGTCTAACCTTGGTAAAAGATCGGCCGTTGCAACTTTTTTTTGCTGTTTCGTTGCGTGGTAGTCCTGATGGGCTGCAATTATATTTGGGTGGTTAGCAAGGGATTTTTCTTCAATACTTTCATAGGTAGTTGGAATTGATGCTAAAGTTTTAAGTTGTTCTGGTTTTTCTGGAGCATCTAAGGTTGTAACCCTTTTAAATTCAGCTTGCGCAGAAATAAACTCAGCTTTTGCACTGTTAAGTCTGGATAGGGCATCCATATATTCGGAATGGGCAATGGAAACCTGTGTGTTCGTTTCTTCACCAACTTGTTGTTTTTTCGTGGCATTGGAATAGCTTGTTTTGTTTGATCTGACAAGTGCCTCATAAACTTGAACAGTGGCATACTTTGCTTCTAATTCAAGGTATGCGGCTATTGCACTAAAGAGAATATTTTGTTCCTTTTCATGTAATCTAGCCCATAAAGCTTTGATATCAAGCTGGGTTTTCTTTTTTGCAGCAACATCGCGAAAGCCATGAAAAAGGTTTTGAGACAAGGTAATTTGCTGACTACGTGTTAAATCCTTTGATGTTACCGTTGTTTGACTACGATTCGTTTCAGCTTTACTATTTTCCTTACTAAGGTTACCCGTTGCATTTATTCTTGGTCTGAAACCCGCAGTAGCTTGCACAAAGTTTTCATGTTGAGCAATAACTTCTTCACGCATGGATTGCAATTCAGGGTTATTTGTATAGGTAGCAGAGCATATTTCTTCAACGGTTAAAGGGTAAAGCTGAAAAAAAATGCAGAACAAAGTTAAAAATGCTGTTTTCATGATGACCTAATATTTCTTTAAATGTGTTTGAACATCTGCCCAAGCATCGATGCCCCCTGTAATGTTATAAACTATAGCAAAGTTTTTCGATATTAGAAACTGACAAGCACGAGCACTTCGTACACCATGGTGGCACAAAACTGCTATTGGCTTATCCGTAGATATTTGATCGAAATCATGAAATAAATTTCCTAGGGGAATATGGTAATCGTGGTCAATGCATACGGTTTTTAATTCAGATAATTCCCTAACGTCTAGGACGTAATAGTCAGGGCGGTGATCAATTAATTCTTGAACAGTAATACTTTGCATGCACTTAAAACGCAAACTGGTCATGTTTTTTTAATGCTTCATAAATCGGCATTTTGGTTGCATATGACTTCATTTCAACAAGCTTATTATTTTGTTTTTGATACACTTTTATATGGCCACAATCTGTTTTTTCTTGGCTACATATAGCACCCGCCATTAAACCGCCATCAACAAGTAAATTTCCATAGGGCTCTAGAACTCCAGGATTACCAAATTCCCAGATAAGCCTATCAAAAGGGCCATGGCATGGATCACCTTTTACAATACTTGTTTTAAATATGTGTATTTTTTTATGGTTTGCAATTTTATTGGCACGTTTATAAAAAGTTTCATTGTCTTCAAAAGCATAAACATCGCACCCAAATTGCGCAAGCAGTGCTAGCGTATAGCCGTAATTACAGCCCAGTAAGCACACCTTATGATTTATTTGTATTTCTAATGATTGCAGTAAAAACGCAAGGGCAATAGGACTATACATAGCCCTTGCTTCAGGATTTATTTGAATGGTGTCATCGCAATAAGGTTGGGCTTGATAAGCGACAGGAATATATTTCGCCCTAGATATACTTTTAAAAGCTTGTAATACTTGTGGATTTAGTATGCCGTTGGCCCTTAACTGATTATCTACCATATTATGCATGGCGATATCTTCTGCGTTCATCATATTTAGACAATTTCTTGACCAAAGCTATTGAAAAAGTGTATCAATAATACTAAGTTTAGTAAATGCTTTTGGCCGGGTGGCAGAGTGGTGATGCAGAGGACTGCAAATCCTTGTACGCTGGTTCGATTCCGGTCCCGGCCTCCATTTTCTAACTTTATTTTACAATTATTTGTAGATTACTGTTTCTTGGTATGTGTGATTGAATCAACGCCTGGTTGTTTTCATTTACTACTATTTCTTCAAGCCTTACGCATACATCTATAAAGAATTTCCCAATACTTTTTAAGCTTACAAGCCCAGAAAAGTCAGCATGGGTTAGGTTTTCGCAATGAAACATAAAGTAATTCCCAATAGTTTTTAAGCGAATAAGCCCAGAAAAGTCAGCGTGGGTAAGGCTTTTGCAGTGGCTCATAAAGTCATTCCCAACCCTTACTAAGTTTTGAAGCCCAGAAAAGTCAGCGTGGGTTAGCCTTAAGCAGTTACTCATAAAGTCATTCCCAATAGTTACTAAGTTTTGAAGCCCAGATAGGTCAGCATGGGTAAGCCTAAAGCAGTTCCACATAAAGCGATCATCAATAGTTTGTAAGCTAAAAAGCCCAGAAAAGTCAACATAGGTAAGGCTTTTGCAGCGAAACATAAAGTAACCCCCAATAGTTTTTAAATGCTGCTGACTATCTGTTATACTAATACTTTTACAGTTTATGTTATCTATTGCTGCAGCTATACCCCAAGTTCCATACAAACAACTACCATCAGCTAACCTACCATTATCATCTACCCTATCAATATCAACCACCAGGGTTGTCTCTTGATGGATAGCAAAAAAAGCTGTCATAGCTTCTAACTGATGATGAATATCACTTTCCTTAATCACCTTAAAGGTTGACACCCTATCAGTGTTGTGAACCCAGCTATAGCTTTCTGTGATACAAGCAATAAGTTTGCTTAAAGTACCCTCATCTATATGACTTTGCAGAACTTGTTGTTGGGGAGTTAAAGATTTAGCTGTATGCGTATAGATATTATAGGCAGCATACTGGTGGTGTAAAGCAATACGGATAAGATCTTTATCAGCAACAGCTTCAGCTTCGGTAGCTGTTAATAAACCTTCTGTTTCCATGGCTTCTAAAATAACATCTGCCAAGTTATGTTTTACGTAATCACCTGTAATTAAATCCTGATACTGGCCATGGGCTATAAAGATGTCAGGGGAAGTTTCTTGTAAAACCTTAATAGCTAAAGATTTAAGGTCGCTGCTTTTGAAAACCCAAGGCGAAGTTGCATCATCTTTTGCTTTCTGGGCTGCGTCAATTGGTTGTAGGCAAGGCAACTGAATAATCAACCCATTATTAATATCTTTAGTACTTAAGGGTTGTTTTAAATAAGCTATTTGTTTAACCATCATATTATGCTTATATTCTTCTACAACTCTTTTCAATAAATTTGATGAACTTGCAAGGCTGTCTAGGGCATCACGATCAAGATGCCTTAATATATTTTGCCAAACTTCCTGTGGCATCTCTGCTAAAACCGGTGTGGGTGAACTACTAGAGGCTGCGCTCATAGAAAAGCAGCCCATGACACTAAGAACAATTAATAAATTGTACATAATAATACCAACAGTTTAAAACATTATTGCATACATAGTATTGGTTTAAGAAAATATCAAGGTAAATTCTTAACTTTATTTTACAATTATTCGTGTATTACTGTATGCTGGCACGCTTGATTGAATCAATACCAGGTTGTTTTGATTTGCTATTATTTCTTCAAGGCGTAAGCAGCGTTCCATAAACGGATCATCAATAGTTTCTAAGCTCTCAAGCCCAGAAAAGTCAGCATGGGTAAGGCTTTTGCATCCATACAAAAAACCCAGACCTAACTTTTGTAGTTTTAAAAAATCTAAAAAATTTATTTTATTTAGGTTTTTACATTGCACCAAAAAAAATTCCCCAATACTTACTAACGCCAAAAGCTTTGAGATATTTATACGTGTTAAGCTTTCGCAATCTTGCATAAAGTAATTCCCAATAGTTTCTAAGCTCTCAAGCCCAGAGAAGTCAACATTTTCTATTTTATTGCAATTATAAAGAAACCTATCACCAATATTTTCAAGTTTTGGCAGTTTAAAAAAGTTAACACCGGTTAAACTTTCACAACAGGATAAAAAGTTATTTCCAATACTTTTAAGGGCTAAAAAACCAGAAAAATCGATGTTATGTAGGTTTTCACAAGAAGATAAAAAGTTATGACCAATTCTTTGTAAACCAGTCATACGTAAGAGATTTATATGGGTTAATTTTCTACATGTAGACATAAAATCACAACCGATAGTTAGTAGGGTTTCAAAACTAACAAAATTGATACTTTTTATTTTTCTAAAACAATATAAAAAGCCTCTTTCAATACTTTTAAGGTGAAGTCTACTATTACTTATAACAAGATGTTCAAGGGCTGTTTTATCAAAAAGATCTCCATATAAACAACTATCAGTTGGCAACAAACCACTAGCGTCTACTCGGTCAATATCAAGTATCAGAATAGCTTGGTGTTCAGCAAAGTAAGCACGCAAAGTTTCCAATTGATGATGTATATCACTTTCCCTTGCAACCTTAAAAGGGGTTAAAGTATCCGTATTGTGGGCCCAGCTATAGTTTTTTTGAATGTAACTCATAACTTTACATAAACTTTCCCTTATACCTTTATTATTCTTTTTAAAGGTATCCTTAAGAAGCTGAGTAGTGTTTGGAATATCTTTATTCGTATACATTGTGTAATCAGCATACTTGTGGTGAAGCGCGATACGGATAAGATCTTTGTTAACGGCAGCACCTTCTTCTTCATATGCTTCACCTTGGAAAAGACCCGCAGTTTCCATGGCTTCTAAAATAATATCTGCCAAGTTATGCGTTTCAAATCCTTTGTTTTGAAAACTGTGATAAAAAATACTGTGATAATAAATATCGTTGGCTAAAAAAAAATTAGGGTTATCCTTTAGCAAATATTTGACTGCAGAATCCCGCAGATCTTGAGGCGCAAATGCTTCAAGCTTTGTCTGGTTTGTAGGTGAAAGGGCTATCTCTTTATAGGGCATTAAACATGGAAATCCAAATGTTCCTAATTCTCCATGCAAGCTTGTAGTTTTTATGGGTTGTACAAGATGCTTAATGATTTTATGTTTAAAAACTTCTTTGTACCTAGTTGTTTTCCTATGTAAGGATTTCGATAGTAGTGTTAAAGTTGCTAAATCTTTTCTTTGCAGGTATGAAAATATCTTTAAGGTTACCTCTTCAGGTAGTGTATTAAGGGGTTCTATTAAGCTTTGTGCTGCATTTAGGGATAAGCTAAACAGTATTGCTAATGAAAAATATTTCATACTTGCTCTGTACAGGCAATAATCATTTTATAGTTTAAGCAATAAAAGTAATGGCTAACAATGAAATTATGAATGATTTTAGTATAATCTTTTCAAGATAATTAAGAAACTCGATCATAGGGCAGGAATATATTATTTTGTGAATATGGTCCTTGGCCTTATTCCTTCTTGTATAAGTTTTTTTTGGAGTTTTCTTAGGGCCTTAGATTCTATTTGTCTTACCCGTTCTTTTGTTATATTTAAATCTTTACCTATAGCTTCTAAAGTTTCGGAATCTGATGAGAGTCTTCGGCGTTTTAAAATTTTCCATTCCTTTTCATCTAAACATGTTATTGCCCGTTTTAAACCATCGCTACATTTCTGGTAGATTTCATGTTGCAATGCACTTTCTTCAACATTAGAATCCTGATCAACAAGTGTATCCATCCAGCTAATATTATCGCCACCAGAAATTTGTTCATCGAGATAGCGATCCTTAGATTGAAGACGCATAAAAATACTTTTAACTTCTTCAATACTTGTTTCTACGTGCTCTGCTATCATGTAAGCGGTTTTGTCGTCTAAAAAATCTGTGTCCAGTTCCGATACCAGGCGCTTAATGTGCTGCATTTGAAAGAAAAGTTTTTTTTGTTTGTTGCTACTACCAAGGCGAACCATAGACCAGTTTCGCATAACAAACTCCTGGCAGCAGGCGTTAATCCACCATTTTGCATAGCTTGAAAAACGAATTTCACGTTTTAAATCGAAACGTTTAAGTGCAATAACGACCCCCATTAGGGCTTCTTGAATTAAATCTTCTTGCGAAACACCATAATGGCTATATTTTCGAATAATTTTAAAAACAAGAGGCCTGAAAGAGTTTAGTATTTTTTCAGCAGATTTATGATGATCACTTTCTTGCCAGGCATGTATCAGATCAGATTCTTCTTTTTCTGTTAAAAACACAAAAACTACCTTTCTGTCTTGTTAGTATCTTTGAAGGATAACAAAATATGTGTTTATAGGGCGTTAACGATTCATAAAGTTTTTCCATATATTTTAAAGGAAGTAGTTTTTGAAATTTGCTAGGGTATTATGCGTTTATTGATTCTTTTTTTCATGCTGGCCATTAATATTAGTGCGGCGCCATCTTTACTTCCTTACCAAGAACAGGCTGTTGTGGCAGTTATAATGGGTAACCCGGAAGGTTTAAGTGAAGGGGGTGTAAGTTCTCAAGATCAGTATGTAGATCTTACACAAACAGCTGCAGCCAATAGTAAAATATTAGGTCTTGAACAAGAATACAGGTCTGAAGTGCCGGCTGCCCAATAATCATACGGCAAGAACTATTGAATCTGCCATTTGTTAGCTTTTAACTATAGGTTCTTTCACTTTTGAATCCATCTTTGTTTTTGAAAGGATTAAGCGGTGAAAGCAAATACCCAAAACACGTTAAAAAGCCGCAAAGTGTCATAAAAATACCCAAGTGGAAAAAGTGACCGTTATATAAAAAACTAATAACTTCTACGGATATGGCTGTGAATATTAAACGTAACGCCATCAGTAGCACAGAAATTCTACCTTCAAAGCCTTTAATTAGCCTTAGCATCATTGGGTAAACAACTGCGTTTGGAAAGGCAAAAAAGGCACAGAAAATAGCGGTTAAACCAGCAATGATAAAAGGATTGTCGGTTATAAAAATGGCTAAAAATCCATTAAATATGGAAAAAATAAGCATACCTAACATGGAAAAATTTAAACATTTTTCAAGTTCGAAATACTTTAAAATTTTTGCAGACATAATATTTACTATGGCAAACGGTGCAATAATGCTGCCCTGTAATAATCCATAAGTTTTAATATCTACCTCCATTCCTTGCATAAAAAGAATAGGTCCCATGGCTATGAATGTCCAAAATGCAATAACAACGGGAAATAGAAATATGAAATATGTTTGCAGTAATTTATTTTTTAACAGTTCAACATAACATTTTAAGTTAATGTTTATTGAATAATTGGGGGTTTGGTCTTTTGGAAAATACTTAAAGGAAAATAAAAAACTAAAAATAGCGAGCATAAACAAAAATGCAAAATTTCCTCGCCATCCAAAGCTTGAAGTAATAAAGCTTCCTAGAGTTGGTGCAAGGGCCAATGATGCGGTAATAATTCCATTTAAGGTAGACACCTTAATTGTTTGATCATCACCCGTATAAGTTTTGACAATTATTAAGTATGGAATACATGAAATCGCTGCAATACCGAAGCCTTGAACAAAACGACCGGCTAATAATAGTGAAAAAGTATCTGCAAAGGTACATAAAATGCTGCCAACCCCGTATATGGCAAGACTAAATAAGGTAATACACTTTTCACCGTAACGATCGGCAAGGGGGCCAACAAAAAGTAAGGTTGCACAAAAACTTATAAAGTTAATCGTTAGGGTATACTGAACTTCTGCGGGGGTAAGTTGAAAAATGTTCTGCAGTTCAGGGTAGCATGGAATATATAAATCAAGTTCTGCTACTGCTAAAAAAGATACAAGAATAACAGTAAAAAAAAGCACTTAGAAAAATATTTTTGCAATCTATGAAAATTATAATATGTACATATGGTTAGCACAATTTTTTTCACAAAGTTGTATGTTAACTTATTTGCATCAATTTAATAAAAGCACTGCCTAGAAGTTTTTATTTTTGCTATTCTTGCCACTAATAGCCTAATAAAAAAATATAGAAGTGATTTTGATGCGTACTTTTTTTTGTTTACTAAGTGTATTTACTTTTTCCTTGTACCCTTTAAAAATTGAGATAACCCAAGGGGCTGTGCAACCTGATCCAATTGCCGTAGTTGATTTTGCAGGTGGCGAAGAAGGTCAGCTAATTACTGATATTATTAAAAATGATTTAACGGCTTCTGGCCTATTTTTACCCCTTGATAAAAAAGCGTTTTTAAAAACATCGCTGCAACTTTTGTCTGGTAAACCCAATATGAATAACTGGCGCCCCATGAAAGCCCGCTTTCTTGCTTTTGGTCAGGTAAAAAACAACAGTGGTAACTTAGAAATTTTATACCATCTTTACGATGTAAAGACTGGCGCCTTAATGCAAACGAAAAGCTTTTCTGGAACAAAAAAGACACTTCGTCGGATTGCGCACCTAGTTGCCGATAGTATTTATAGCCGTGTTACTGGGGAAGATGGTTTTTTTGATACAAAAATTATCTATGTCGAAAACGTAAGCAATAAGCTTAACCACCCGAAAAAACGTATGATGATTATGGATTGGGATGGTCACAATAACTTACCGTTAACCGATGATAAGTACCTTGTTTTAACCCCTCATATATCGCCCAACGGCCAAGAAATTGCCTACCTTGCATACAGAAACAAGGAAGCAAGGGTATGGATTTTTGACTTAAAAACCAGAAAATCAAGGGAATTAGGTAAATTTAATGGTATGACATTCGCACCAAACTACGCACCAGATAGTCGTTCGTTAACCCTAAGCTTTGAACGTGATGGAAAAAGCGCAATTTATTTAATGGATTTGGTCAATAAAAAACTTAAACAGCTTTCGACGCATCGTTCAATTGATACTTCTCCTTGTTTTTCACCCGATGGAAAAAGTATAGCTTTTATTTCAGATCGTGATGGGGTTCAGCCGCAACTTTTTATTATGGATGTAGATGGTACAAATGTCCGACGGATTAGTTTCGGCAATGGTAGGTACTTTCAACCTTCTTGGTCGCCACGGGGTGATTTAATTGCCTTTACTAAGCAGCGCGGCAAAAACTTTTACATAGGTGTGATTTCACCCGATGGTAGTGGCGAACGTTTGATTTGTCAGGATTATTTAGTCGAAACGCCATCTTGGTCACCTAATGGCCGCTATGTCATTTTTAGCCGGCAACGCTTTGGTGGCGATAAGATTCAAATTGAAATGATCGATTTAACAGGACGCCATAGCTACAAAATTCCCACGGCAAAAGGTGCCATTGATGGATCATGGTCACCTTTAATGTCGCGTGTAAAGTAATACAATGTGAAACAGTTCTAGTGTTTTACTTTTGAAAGGGATTGTAGGTAAATATTTAGGGTTTCAAGGTCTTCAACTTTGCTTTGGCTTAATTCTGATGATTTAATTGGTTTTAACTGAATAGCCTTATGGGATTCTTTCTTAATTTCAATTGGCGCCTTGGAAGATTCCTTGGAAAATTCATTGGAAAATTCATTGGACGATTCATCAGTTGAAGATTCCGTAGCTAGTGTTTCAGATAATGAATTTTCCATATTTGTTTGAAGACCAGGTAGTTTATTCAGCTCTTCCTTACTAAGGGTAGATAGCTGGTCAATCATTGTATGCGTGTCTTTATGCATGTTTTTGATAAGACTAATTTTTAAAAAATTTAGTGTTTTTAACATGTCATAGGCAATTTTTTGCGCCTCGTTAAGTTTTTTAAGATTTTGCTGATAACTTTTCATAACTTTTGTATAATTCCTAACATCAACGTTGTTGTTTTTGCTCATTATATTTCAAAAAATAATTGTTTAAACCCTATATGGGGAACTTTAAAGAAATTTTCAACCCCCCATGCTTAGATTTTGTTAAAATAATTTTTCCACCATGGGTTTGCATTGTATCTTTTACAAAGCTAAGTCCTTGTCCATAGGTGTTTTTATTGTTTTTTTTAAAAAAATGTGTGGGATCAAAAATAGAAATTTTTTCACTATCTTGAACACCTGGTCCATCATCTTCAAAGTTAATAACAATTTCTTGGGTCTTTTCTTTGCATTCAACCCATAAATTTTTGCTGTACTTATTAGCATTTAAAACAATATTTTCAATAGCGGTTGTAAACTCAAGTAAATTGATACTTAAGGGCTGATTGTTTTCTGGTGTAAAATGCACATTAAGATTTTTCCCTGCAGTTTTTGTAAGAATATCCGTTAATGTGCTGGCAATTGGGTGGGGCTGTTTAATTTGGGTTTCTGATTGCTGGGTGAGGGCAGAAAAATTATCAAGTATGCGTTGTATTTGATTAATATTTTTTTGCAAAGGCGCTAGGGATTTGTCTTTGGGCAATTTCTTAAGATTATTATCCATTTGTTCAAGGGGTGTGCGTAGGTCATGGGTGATATCTGATAAAATTTGTAATCTGTCGTGAATATAGCGTTCTATTCTGGCACGCATTTGATTGAACGATACCGTAACCTTGCGAATCTCTGTTGCACCGTAAATTGGTAATGGTTTATCAAGTTCACCTTTACCAATTTTTTCTGCAGCATCTTCTAAGGCGGTTAAAGGCTTTAATTGATTGCGCAGAAAAAGAATTGCTATGGTAAATAATACAAGTGTAGATAGTAAGGCCCAAATAATAATGTAATAGGTGGTCCGCGAAAATAATCTTTTTTTCGGCATGGAAACACTTAATGTATCCTTTTCATTTATGGCAATATCAATAAATATGAAATCACGCTTAATGCGAAAAAAATAGGGATGTTGTAAACGGACAGCCAAAGCATCATCCAAAAATTCATAAAGCCACTTTTCTTTATAGGGACCAACTTTATCTAAAGTTGAGTCTGGATGCATTGTAAGATTCAAATCAAGTGTTGAAGCTCTTTCTTTGGCTTTTTTATATGGTGAATGTTTTACCTCTTCAACAATAAATGCTACATCACCAGCAATGGTTTTTGATAGCTGACGTAAAATAGTTTCCGTATGCCGTGTGAAGAAAAAGTAACCTAATACAATTTGCAAAAGCACTACTGGCATTACAACAATTAATAAGGTTCGGAAAAACAAACTTTTAGGCAAAAATTGTTTCATAGGACTCGCATATCCTTTTTGTTAAACGAACATAGCATAAAATGAGGGCAAAAACAAAGTTTATACGGCTTTTAAATCCATTGTAGCACTATGAAGCCCCTTGGCGAAAAAGGGTTTTAGGCATTTGTTAACACATTTATGTTGCTCTAATCTTGATAAGTTAGAAAAGCCTGCCCAGGTTATTTTTATGTGTACATGGGTTGGGTGGTTTGCCTTTAAATCGTGCATGGCAATATGCTTTGCATGTTTTTCGGAATCATCCCTTAATTTTATATCACTGCCAATAGCAGCTTTTGCAATAGTCTGGTAAATTTGTTCAAGGGTAAATGTCATAGAATTTCGAACCAAAAGATATTTTAAGTAAGTGGAATAAAAAATATTCAACGTATTAATCAACATTATATGGTTAAAATTATACAAAAAATTAATTTTTTTTTACACAGGGTAATTTTTGTACTTGAATCCAAGAATATAACTCTTATATAGGTTAGAAGGTTTTATAAAAAAATATTTGAATGCAGAGAAAATTCTTAAAAATTATTTTTACCATTTGCATGGCTTACAATGTTTTAGAAAGTGCAGATTTAGATAGAATAGAAAAAGCGCTTTTTATTTACCGCGATGCCCTTGAGGAAGTAAAGGAAAACTTACCCACTCCATCTGTAAAAGATTTTTGTGCTGAGTGTGAAGAAAAAATTATTTTTTTAGAAGCATCCCTTGGGCAAATAAGGGATGGAAATTTAACGTTATCAACCTTCCTGTGTGATTTTTTAAAGGATAGAATTGCTGAATACAACAATGATTTTTATATGTTTTGTTCAAGCGGCTTTAATGTTTGTGGACCTGCAACAAAGGAAATGTTAGATTTTTTTGTTGATAAAAAAATACTCCTAGATTTTACTGAAAATAGCCATATTCGTCCCCTATCTAGGCTTGAGGTGGTCGAAGAAAATTTGATTTTGTCTGTATTTGAAACAATGGTGAAAAGTGAAACTGTGTTTTCAAATGAACTGATAAAGGTATTATCCTATTCGGTCTCTCTTCATCCCCTGTTGCGCTACGAACGTTTGCCTAATGTGCAACTCGGCTGCCAATCAGGGCAAAAAATGCTGAAAGACTTTTATATGGTTTTTGAAAAATATTTATCATTCGCAGAAAGGGACTTAAAGAGTAATGACGATATCAATAAGTTACTAAAAAAATATGTAACAGATTTAAGTGATGACGTAAATGTTAGCGTCAGGCTTAAGTATTTTTTGTCTCATTACATGCTTAATCATTGCGGTTTTATAGTTCAAGGGGAGAGAAATCAAAGGGATTTTCAAAAAATTTTATGCGAAGATGTAAGAGTAAATTGGATTTTAGATCAAAAAAGTATTCGTAATTTTAGTAAATTGCTTGAGGATTTACAGCAGGTATTTGAAGATTATTACTGTAAATCTGATGTGTTTCATTATTGGACATGTCTAGCTAAAAAAAAGTATTCAAAAACAAACACTATATATTTCAAATCAATTTCATCTAATCCATTAGATTTTATTCCTGAACAATTGTTGTCTGAAAAAAAGTTAAAGGCTTTTCGTGGGAGAGGATTGGTTTCAAGTGCTTACTGTGAATTAAAGGAAGCTCATTTTTTTTCAACACATTTCCAATTTAGCCCTGCATCAAGTGATACTGAAGGAGTATTACAGGACTTGGATGTTCAAGAGACTTTAGGGGTTTTGGATAGGTTTGTGCCAGAGGAAGTTGAAGAAGAAGGGGCAGAGCAAGTAAATGCAATGCAAGCACTCTCGCCTAGCAAAGAAACAATTATTGAATATAAGAAAAGAATCATTCCTGTATTACCATATCAAGGGCCGGTTCCTAAAGTTAACCAAAAAACGTTAAAGGAACTTCATTTGCTTGTTGAAGAAAAAACAAAGTGGACCTTTAAGCGTTTTAAAAATCTATGGGAAAGACTTGGCGGAAAAATTGTAAATAACAGTGGGGGAAGCCATTACGTTTTGCTAGGGCCAAACAATGAAAAAATTTGTGGAATTTTTAGGCCCCATGGCAATGGTGGTGAACAATATTCACCCAGAATTTTGCGTTATCTTCAGGCTTCATGTTATTATTTAGGTGTTTTGGGTTGAGTAGCCATTCTGTGATTTATGCATGGCAATATGCTTTACATGTTTTCAGGATAATCACTTAATTTTATATCGCTTATAATAGCTACTTTTGCAATAGTCTGGCATGTTTATTTAAGGAATAAGTGCCGCAGGATTTCTGGCCAACAATTGTTATTATCTGCATAGTACACTCCATAATTGTCTCGGACTAAAACCTTAGACATTGGTAGTATTTGACAAATCTACGATAAGCTGAAAAAGTATATTTAATATTAACGTGAAGAATGCTTAATGAACTTTAATATGATAATTGTTGGTGTGCTTTTTTTTAGTGCCGTAGCTCTTCTTTTTTTATCTGCATATTATGCCCTTAAGTATAAGAAATATAAAAAAACAAAGGATCTGTACTCTTTTTTATACTGTTTTGGTGGAGGTCAGTTTATTTTTTTAGTGCAAGGTTTGTTCATGCAAAAAGCAAAAATATCAACCATGGGTACTAGCATAAACGTTGTCCTGATGTTTATTGTTATAGGTGTGCTTGCATACCTAAAGGCAAAAAACAAAAAGTGATTGCCTAGTTTTTTTATAATGAGCTAGGACTTTAAAAATCAGTTTGATGTTTTTCCCAATACTTCTTGTCATTTGAATTGTCATAGATAATACTTAATTGATAAATTTGATACTTGGTCCGTACTGATGAGTTTTAAAGTATTACCTGATTACGCCTTACCTAACCAGCATGGAAAAATTGTTACGAGTCAAGAACAAATCGGATTATGGCAAGTGTATTTTTTTTATCCAAAGGATAATACTCCCGGTTGCACGCAAGAAGCCTGTTCTTTTCGTGATCAATCAAAGGATTTTGAGGTTGAGAGTGCAAAAATTTTTGGTGTATCGCGTGATTCGGTGCAAAGCCATTTAAAATTTGCCGAAAAACAGCAGTTAAATTTTGATTTGCTAAGCGATGCAGAAGATACTTTTTGTAAAGCAATGGGTGTTATTAAGGAAAAAACAATGTTTGCAAAAACTTTTTTAGGTATTGAACGGTCTACGTTTATTGTGAATCCAGATAACCATATTGTAAAAGAATGGCGCAAAGTTAATATTAAGGGGCATATTGACGACGTTTACCAAAGCCTGCTAGATCTGAAAAAAAATACAAAGTAAAAGAAACATTGCTAAATACCTTATCGCTTCATGCCTTTCGCAACTACCGAAGCTTAAAATTTAACGTTAACCAACCCTTTGTGCTGTTGTATGGTGAAAATGGTTCTGGAAAAACAAACCTACTTGAAGCAATTTCTTTATTTTCTCCAGGCAAGGGATTTCGCAAAGCAAATTTTGTGGATTTTCAAAATTATGCCGTTGATACGAATAACCAAGATGCTCCATGCATTTTGCCTTGGGGACTGCATGCAAGCATAGCTGGATATGCATTAGGTACAGGGGTAAAAACATCATCGTCGCGTCAGCGCCAGTGGTTTTTAAACGATGCACCTTTAAAATCTCAAGGGGAATTATATGATATTGTTCGTGTTTTTTGGTTAACCCCCGAACATGATCGTATATTTTTAAACAGTCCAAGCATACGGCGTAATTTTATTGATCGTATGGCGGTCGTGCTCGATGCAGATCACCAGTGTCAATTAAAAATTTTAGAAGATAGCTTGAAGCAGCGTCTTAAGTTATTAGTTGATGGTAAAATGGATGATGTATGGCTAAGCCAACTAGAAAAAAACCTGGTAGAAGCTTCTTTGAAAGTGCAGATAGTGCGAAAAAAAGTAATAGCTTTATTTGATGATAATCAAGTTATAAAGGCGAGTATGCAAGGTAAAGCCGAAGCAATAACAAGCTTCCAGGAAATGGCAGATATTTTTCGGCAAAATCGCACGCGTGATGCTGCTGCTGGAATGACCACCTTTGGTGTACAGCGAAGTGATTTGTTTGTGGAGTATTTAAAAAAAAATATGCCAGCCGAAAAATGTTCCACAGGTGAACAAAAACTGCTCTTACTGGAGCTTATGTTCGGTTTTTTAAACCACATTCTGCAACATATTAACACTGCAACATTTATTTTGTTGCTCGATGATACAATTTCACATTTAGATTTTGCTAACCGTGTGGTATTGTTTGATAAGCTTAAGCAACTAAGCCAGAAGTATATTAACTTTCAAGTCTGGTTTAGCGCAACAAACGATACGGATTTCGTATCGTTAGCGCCAAACCTGCAGAAGTTTCTTGTCGTATCTGGTACGGTTGAAGAAAAATAATAGATTTGAAATGAGTTTACCATTGAGAGAAGAATACACAGCAGATTCGATTAAAGTTTTAAAAGGCTTAGATGCCGTTCGCAAACGTCCGGGAATGTACATTGGTGATACCGATGATGGTTCGGGCTTACACCATATGGTTTATGAAGTGGTCGATAATGCCATTGATGAAGCTTTAGCTGGCCATTGCGATCGGGTAGTTGTACAAATAGAGGCTGATGGTTCCGTTAGTGTTTCTGATAACGGTCGTGGCATCCCCGTTGATATTCATGAAGAAATGGGCATTTCAGCTGCAGAAGTGATAATGACCCAGCTTCATGCTGGCGGAAAATTTGACCAAAATTCCTATAAAGTTTCCGGTGGTTTGCATGGGGTAGGGGTTTCAGTAGTTAATGCCCTTTCTGATACTTTAGAGCTAACGGTCTATCGTAATAGCAAGAAGCATTTTATGCGCTTTCGGATGGGGGTTGCTGATGATCCTTTAACAATTGTAGGTGATGCTGAGGGTAAAAAAGGAACCCATGTACGTTTCAAACCGTCTTCAGAAATTTTCACACAAACGGAATTTAGCCGGGCTACTATTGAACACCGCTTGCGTGAGCTTGCATTTTTAAACTCTGGGGTACATATTACCCTTCGAGACTTACGTGCCGATAGCCCTTATGAAGTTGTATTACACTATGAAGGTGGTATTGCAGAATTTGTTCGGTACTTAAACAAATCGAAAACTGCCTTGCATACTAAGGTTATTGAAGCAGGTGGAACGCAAGATGGTACAAGTGTTGAAGTTGCTTTGGAATGGACAGATAGCTACCATGAAAACACCTTGTGCTTTACGAATAATATTCCGCAACGTGATGGTGGTACACACCTTGCTGGTTTGCGTGGTGCCTTAACGCGGGTAGTTTCAAATTATGTAATGCAGTCTCCTAGGGGAAAAAAAGAAACAAAACTTAGCTTTACCGGTGAAGATATTCGGGAAGGATTAACCTGTGTGTTATCCGTAAAAGTTCCGGATCCAAAGTTTTCATCGCAAACCAAAGATAAACTTGTTTCTTCAGAAGTACGACCCGTCGTTGAAGGTTTAGTAAGCAAAAGCCTTGAACAGTGGTTTGAAGAAAACCCCAACGCTGCAAAAAATATTGTTGCTAAGGTTGTTGAAGCATCCTCAGCCCGTGAAGCAGCACGCAAAGCCAGGGAATTAACTCGCCGTAAGGGTGTTTTGGAAATTGCTTCCTTGCCCGGTAAACTTATGGATTGCCAAGAACGGGATCCTTCAAAATCAGAAATTTATATCGTGGAAGGTGATTCAGCTGGTGGTACAGCCAAAGAAGGACGTGATCGTAAATTTCAAGCAATTCTTCCCATTCGGGGAAAAATTTTAAACGTAGAGCGTGCGAGATTTGATAAAATTTTAGCATATGACCAAATTGGTAATATTATCACAGCCCTAGGCACGAGTATTGGTAAAGAAGACTTTAAATTAGAAAAACTACGTTACCATAAGGTTATTATTATGACCGATGCCGATGTGGATGGTAGTCACATTCGCACATTGTTATTAACATTCTTTTTCCGTCAGATGCCGGAACTTATTAAAAATGGCCATATTTATATTGCACAGCCACCATTGTTTACGGCAAAAAGGGCAAGCTCTGTGGTTTATTTAAAAGATCAAACAGCATTAGATAATTATTTGCTAGATGCAGCATGCAAAGATTCTTACGTGCAAACTGCAAACGGTGAACAAATTAGCGGACCCGATTGGCGCCATATGGCAGGCGTTATGGTTAAAGCAAACAATGCGTTTAAGCCCTTGGCGCAACGCGTCTTTAACCGTAATCTTTTGGAAGGCTTGCTAAAGTTTGACTATTTAAGTCTTGAAAAACGTCCTACGGAGCACGATGCCTTTATTGCGCACCTTAATAATTTTGATGCCGATGCCGCCACATGGAAGATTGTGTCCAGTGATACCAAGCTAAGTTTTATTCGCCGTTGGGGTGGCGTTGATGAAACTTTTGAATATGAATTTTCCTTATCTGAAACACCAGAAGCAATGGCTTTAGTTGGTGTTAAAGAACAGCTACAGGACGTGCTTGCTAAGAAGCTTAGTTTTATTACAACGGGACATCATGGCAAAAGTCAGCATTTTTCGTGCTTAGGAAAACTTGTTGCAGCCCTTATGGAGCAAGGCAGTAAGGGTGTAAGTATTCGCCGTAATAAAGGTTTAGGTGAAATGGATGCTGAAGAGCTATGGCAAACAACCATGGATCCTGAGGGGAGAATTTTACTAAAAGTTACCCTTGGACATTTAGAAGATGCAGAAAATATTTTTTCAACCCTAATGGGTGATGTGGTCGAGCCACGGCGAGAATTTATCACCTCTAATGCGTTAAAAGTTGTAAACCTTGATATTTAACAATGGCGCGTTTACCCAAAGTTCCAAAGAAAAAAACTGCTAAACAGCCAAAGCGTCGTGATTTAAGAAAAACATCTAGCATATGGCGTATGTTTCGCTATTTTGTTTTACTGTTAATGCTGTGGACAGCTTTAATAGCTGGTCTTGCTATTTTCTGGTTTGCCCAAGAGCTTCCATCGCTTAATTCCTTGAACTTAAACACGCGGACACCAAGCGTTACGATTCAAGCAGAAGATGGAACGATTCTTAGTACCTATGGCGATGCCTTTGAAGAATATGTATCCGTAGATGATTTGCCAATTTATGTGCCACAAGCACTTATGGCGGTGGAAGATAGGCGATTCTATCACCATTTTGGCATTGATTTTTTTGGCATGGCAAGGGCTGTGTATGCGAATTATAAGGCAGGAAGAGTTGTGCAGGGTGGCTCTACAATAACCCAGCAATTGGCTAAAAATCTTCTTTTTAATCAAGGTACTTTTCAAGTTTCCGACCGTAGTATTCGCCGAAAAATTCTTGAAGCCTTATTATCTGTGCAACTCGAATGGCACTTTACTAAAGATGAAATTATGACCATGTACCTAAACAGGGTGTATCTTGGTGGTGGTACCTTTGGTATTGAAGCAGCATCACAGCGTTTTTTTAATAAATCCGCACGTCAATTAAGTGTATTTGAATCGGCAGTAATAGCGGGTTTGTTAAAAGCCCCTTCACGGTATTCCCCATCGGCAAACCCTGAGCGCGCTAAGAAAAGGGCTAAGGTTGTTTTGCAGTTAATGCAGGAAGCTGGTTTTATAGGCAGTGCACGTAAGCATTTTAATGATGGTTTTAAGGTGCTCGAAAAACCTCAACGAGAGGCACACTTTGGGTATTTTTGTGATTGGATTATGGAATCTTTACCTTTTTATGTAGATAGGGTTGATCAAGATTTAGTTGTGGTTGTGACCCTTGATCCAAATATGCAACGCCATGCGGATCAGGTCACGCGGGAATATATGCAAGAAATGGGGCCGGCATTAAACGCACGCAATATTGCCCTTACGGCTATTGCGCCATCAGGTGCGGTAAAAGCAATGGTGGGGGGAACAAACTATCAAAAAAGCCAGTTTAATAGGGTTACCCAGGCCCTGCGTCAGCCTGGTTCAGCGTTTAAAATGTTCGTGTACCTGGCAGCCATTGAAGCAGGTTTAGATCCAGATGATATGGTAGAAGATGCGCCAATTACTATTGGCAATTGGCGCCCCGGTAATTATACGTGGAAAACGCGCGGCGAAGTTCCTGCGCGACTGGCTTTTGCGCGCTCAGTTAATAGTGTGGTTATACGCTTAATGCTTCGTGTTGGCCCGAAGGCAGTAATCGATACAGCCCATCGTTTAGGCATAACAAGTAAAATGGAAGAACATGTATCATTGGCCTTAGGTTCCATAGAAACTACGCCACTTGAAATAACTTCGGCATTTGCAACTTTTATTAATGGTGGCCGCAGTGTTTGGCCTTTTGGTGTTTTGGAAGTACGCAATAAGCGTGGTGAAATTTTATACAAGCACCAGTTTACGCCTACACCACGTGTAGTATCGCCCGATGCATACCATAAAATGCGTGATCTACTGCGTGAAGTTATAGCAACTGGCAGTGGTCACCGCATAAATATTGGGCCTGGCGTACGCGGAAAAACGGGTAGTAATGGTGACCGTGATGCATGGGCAATAACAACTCGTGAAAGGGCTGACTATGGTTTTAGTAATATCGCTTTAGGGGTGTGGGTCGGTAACGATGATAATTCAAACATGTCTAAAAAATCTATGGGTAGCGCTATTCCATCAAGGGTTTCAGCTGCTTTTTACCTTGGCCCAGTAGTTTATAATGGCCCCAATAAACCACCAAAAAAACAAAAAAAGCCGAATATAACTGATCTTAAAAAAAATACGGGCCATAAACAAAAAAGCATAAAAATTATTGATAATGGCCAAATGATTGATGAGCTTATAAGTGATATAAACTAACAGACATCAATAAAGCTTTTCATTTAAAATCATGAGATTTTTTTCTTTCATGGTGAAATTTTTTTCATTATGTGTTACGAATTAAAAAAAATAAATCGAACAAGATATGAAAAAATTTAGCCTAACCTTACTTTTTGTCACATGTTTATATGTTAACAGCCTTTTCGGTGCATCTTCTATGCCTGCACAATTTAGGGATGCAATAGCTGAATGCATCTTCCTTGAAGCAGAAAGTAATTTTAACAAAGCGCGGGCATTAGGTGAAAATCCAAAGCCTGTGCACGTTGCTGCCTGGGCTAAAGAACCTGCAGAATATAGCGCATTAAAAGCAATGCCAAAAAAAGAGAGGCAAAAAAAACAATGTGATTTTTATATAGAGGCGATGGAATTCGCAGGTAGGATTTTCGAAGGTGGTGCATTTTCCATTAGCCGCAATAGTTTATTATATCAAAGAATGTTTCTGCTAAATAACAAAGCATCACATAATTTATTCGTAACTTACAAAAATTCAAGCAAGTATATTGAGCTTGATTTACGATCATATGAGGTATTTTATACATTAGCATTGTCAGGTATTTTTCAAGCTTATAGTGTTAAAGGAAAAAGATTTGTAGAAGACACTTTACTTCCAGAAATGATAAGAAATAATGAAAACATACTTGACCATGTAACATTTGACATCGGAGAATATTTTGAAAATAAGGGTTCTAACATTTTTGAGTTTGTAGAAAAATGTGCTTTGAGGGATTTTTTGAATCAAGCAGTAAACGCAATCTCTGAAAATCATCCTACTTTCATAAGCTTTAAAGAATACTATCTACAGATAGGTATGAAACTACAGGGTGCACTAGAAAGCAGGGCATCAGCTACAAATCTTTTTAACAAAGCGCGGGCATTAGGAGAAAATCCAAAGCCTGTGCATGTTGCTGCCTGGGCCAATGAACAACAAGATTATAGCGCATTAAAAGCAATGCCAAAAGTAGAGAGGCAAAAAAAACAACATGATTTGTATTTAAAGGCGATAAATAACTTAGGTGGCTTTGATAAAATTGGTCAGCCTGAACTTTTGTCATGTCGAACATCACCTGAACAGCGGATGACCCTTAAAGAAAAAATTGTGCATAACCTATACACAATTTATAAGGATTCGCATCAACAGCTTAAAGTTGATTTATCTGCCTATTCAGATTTTTATAAAACAGCAATTTTGTTTAGTTATTATAAGTTTCACCTGCTTGACAAGGTATCTTTATACGATGTTTTGGTTGAAGAAATAATCGAAATAAGTGAAATTCTGCTTGATACAATAACTGTTGATGACAAAGAAGCCTATATTCGAGTTAGGGATCAGCTTTATGATTTTGCTAAGGCTATTAATAAAGAAGGTTGTTCAATAAGGGATCTGGCCGGTGTAACTGATAATGAAGAGATGAGAAAAGTCTTTGAAAAAATTTCTTCAAGAACTTCACGTGAAAGAATTCAAGATGCAATACTTCTGCAAATGTTCGTGTTAACATAGGTTTTTATTCTGTAATATTTCGCATACCATTATTTAGAAAAACAACCAAGAAACTAAAAAAAAAACAAAAAAAGCCGAATATAACTGATCTTAAAAAAAATACGGGCCATAAACAAAAAAGCATAAAAATTATTGATAATGGCCAAATGATTGATGAGCTTATAAGTGATATAAACTAACAGACATCAATAAAGCTTTTCATTTAAAATCATGAGATTTTTTTCTTTCATGGTGAAATTTTTTTCATTATGTGTTACGAATTAAAAAAAATAAATCGAACAAGATATGAAAAAATTTAGCCTAACCTTACTTTTTGTCACATGTTTATATGTTAACAGCCTTTTCGGTGCATCTTCTATGTCAGCACCAGTAAGGGATGCAATAGCTGAATGCATGTTCCAAGAAGCAGAAAGTTATTTTAACAAAGCGCGGGCATTAGGTGAAAATCCAAAGCCTGTGCATGTTGGTGCCTGGGCCAATGAACAACAAGATTATAGCGCATTAAAAGCAATGCCAAAAGTAGAGAGGCAAAAAAAACAACATGATTTGTATTTAAAGGCGATAAATAGCTTAGGTGGCTTTTATATAATTGGTCAGCCTGAACTTTTTTCATGTCGAACATCACCTGAACAGCCGATGACCCTTAAAGAAAAAATAGTGCATAACCTATACACAATTTATAAGGATTCGCATCAACAGCTTAAAGTGGATTTATCTTCCTATTCAGATTTTTATAAAACAGCAATTTTGTTTAATTATTATAAGTTTCACCTGCTTGAATTGTCATCCTTATACGATGCTTTTGCTGCAAAAATAACCGAAATAAGTGCTACGATACAATAACTGTTGATGACAAAGAAGCCTATAAGGCAGTTAGGCATCAGCTTTATGATTTTGCAAAAGCCATTAACAGTAAAGTTTGTTCATTAGAAGATCTGGCCGGTATAACTGATAATGAAGGGATGAGAAAAGCCATTGAAGGGTCTTATCCAGCGCTTTCACGTGAAAGAATTGAGCTAGCAATATTTGGTCAAATGCTTGCGAGAACATAGGTTTTCTTTCTGTAATATTTCGCATACTATTGTTTAGAAAAACAACCAATAAACCAAAAAACAAAAGGAAGTTGCATAATGGATTTTAATTTTTGGCCTAAGGGTGTTTTTTTCATTAGTACATGTGTTAGCGTTAATTTCCTAGCACTTAACGCTGCTACACCTTTAAGTGCTACTGAATTTTCAAATCAGTTTTTTGAACCAGAAGACAACGTAAAACGTGAATTTGTTGTTGAAGGAATTCATAGTTCCTTAAGGAGCGTTTTGCCAAAAATGGCTTTATCAAGCGGAAGGCATTTTCATGATTTTATTTATTGTTTGATGCATAAAAAAATTTTCACCGACCATGATAAAGCTCATCTTTGCAAAATCATTGGTGCTAACCTAGATTCTGAAAAATTTACTTTTTTGCGTATGTTTGTTAATAAATTTTGGGAAGCAAAGCGACACACCTTTGATATATCAACTATTCACACGGCTATTGAAAGTATATTAAATCCATTGCGGGGATGTTATTTATTATTTTTAGAAAGTCGCTACACAGCATCGCCAAAAGATCCTTTTCTAAACGGTCTTGGTGATATCACTAGCTTAAATCTTAGCGGAAAAAAATTAAAGCAATTAGAAGTTGGATGCTTTGCCGCCTTTCAAAGCCTAAAATCGCTTGATCTTAGTGATAATAATTTGGTAGCTTTTCAGGCTCAAACTTTTTTGGGTCTTGGCAATTTAAAAGATCTTTATCTCCAAAACAATCAAATAGATGATATTGACGTTAATTCTTTCTTGGGGTTAAAGTTTTTAGAAACATTGAATTTAAGTAATAATAATTTAGCAAGATTTTGTACACAAACCTTAGCGAGTTTTCATTCTTTACAGCATCTATTTCTTGGTGGAAACAAGCTAAAAAGAATTGAGGCTGGTAGATCAAAAATAAATATTTATTCCACTTTTAGAACCACTGGCGTTGCTTTTAGCAGTGGTGGCGTTGGCAAAGTTGACGATGCAAAGTTGCAAGGATATCAAAACCTTAAAACCTTAGATTTAAGCTCTAATAACTTAACTGAATTTGACGCAAGGGCATTTCATGGTATTTGTGCATTGGAAAACCTGAATCTTAATCATAATGCCCTATCAGAAATCCACCCTGATACATTTCAAGGTTTGGTTCGTTTGACAGTTTTAGATTTAAGCAACAATCAAATTCAAGGGCTAAATCATAAATGTTTTTCCGCTCTCGCTTCCCTTGTAACGCTTTATATAAGATATAATAGAATAATGATTCTGCATCCAGAGGCATTTGCTAAACTTGTATCCTTGCGTGAGCTGTACCTTAAAGAAAATCAAATTAAACTTGATCCTGAGCTAAAATTACCGGCATCTTTAACCGTGTTAGAACTTGATGAAAATCGACTTGATAGCTTAAGTGTTGATTTTTTTCAGGGTATGGAAAAGCTTACCAGCCTATCTTTGGTAAACAATAAATTAAAAATATTCCCTGATTTTGAAAGATTACGTTCTTTGCAGATATTAGATTTATCAGGCAATCCCCTTGAAAAGCTCTCAAAAACGCATGGTTACCTTGGTAAGACTCAACTGCACGATCGTCTTGGCGCGTGTTTACAGGTTTCATAAGCTGTTGCTGTGATTATAGTAGCAAGGCAAAGGTGTAAAAAAATAAATGCAATTTTTTTACTTTACAGAATCATATAAAGCATAGCCACATACAAATGCTTGATAATAATCCTGATTATGCAGCCTTCATATTGCAGAAATATTTTTTGGGGAAATTAAATTGGAGCGGGCGAAGGGATTCGAACCCTCGACTTCAACCTTGGCAAGGTTGCGCTCTACCCCTGAG
>CAYGPH010000004.1:0-39293 GCA_964351815.1 uncultured Verrucomicrobiales bacterium
TCACTTGTCTCCTTCGTCTAATGGTTAGGACACCGCCCTTTCACGGCGGTAATAGGGGTTCGAATCCCCTAGGAGACACCATTAAATACTATGTGTATATTTGGCTTGAATTAGCAGATATTATCCTTTCCAATCTTAAACAAAATACACTCCTCCCAGCATTTACTCTTTCTTAAATAAAAGCAAAAAGGTAATTTAGGATACTTACCTAACAAGCTCCATTTAGAATAGCGTTAGTTTTTCAGTCCCAAAGACTTGTGGTTTGAATAAAATGAAAGTTTGAAGGATCTTTTTTATACTCTTTTAAAATTCTATCAAATGGTGTTCGATATTTTAAAGACCTTAACTTCCTTTGATGATTATACAGTAATACAAAGGCCTACCACGCAATGTTACACTATTCTATAGCCTCATAATAATAGTTCTTGGTTGTATATTTTTGTTAATTCCACGGGATAACCCTTGGCAGATGTGGCTCATCCCCGGTCCACTTTTTGCTGATGTCGGTTAAATCTTACATAAGTTTAATATTTTCCTAGTAACAGTACAAATCTCCAAACTCACTGAAATACGCAGTCGGCTTATCTCCCTCACAAGACGGTACCTGTACTACCCAAGTTTGTCCTAATTGTTTACAAGTAACATGCACCCTGGGCCCACACACATTCGGAGTATTACAATAAGTTTTATTCCCATTTTCATCCAGTAAAAAACAATCACCTTGCCAATCCCCTTCCGGTTTTACGGCACATAATCTAAACCCCGCGCCAACAAAAACAACAAGGGTTAGCGCTATTAACGCCCGTTTTGTAAATAATTTAAACATAGGTTAATCTCCCATAAAAGATGACATCCACTTGGCAGGCGGGGCTCATCCCCGGTCCACCTTTGGCTGATGTCGGTTAAAATACCAAAGGCAGTTCGATTCGGGCTTTGGCCGCGTTCCAGTTGTGCCTTCAGGTGTGTCATTACTGATAGCTGTTTTTGCTTAGTTATCGGTACTGGTTTCTTCGGTCAGCAAAGGATCTACCTTTCTAAATAACGTATCAATTCGCATGAAACACAGACGCTGTTAGTTAATCCAACATGCGTAAAGCGAAATACTGCATCGAATAAACCGTAAAATAAAACACAAAAAAAACCTGGTTAGTCCAACTTAACAACTTCACCCCACGCCATTAGCGCATCCGCATCACACACGGTATGTTTACTATAATAATGGCTAACACGAGAGGCACTCCAAGCAAACTCAACACCGTCCGGGTTCGAATATTTATAGGGCTCCAGACAGGCCCTACATTTACTCGTACAATTCTTGATCACTTTTGGTGCCTGCTTACATCCATGATCACAATGCCCATAATTCGTTTGTTTATACACGATCTTTTCATCCATGAAATGCGTAGAATACACGTGTTTTTTCGCGTCTAAGTTGAACCCCGAACTCGCACAAACAACAAGGGCTAGCGCTATTAACGCGCGTTTTGTATATAATTTAAACATAAGTTAATCTCCCATAAAAGATGACATCGGCTTGGCAGGGGAGGCTCATCCCCAGTCCACCTTTTGACTCGCGTCGGTTAAAATACCAAAGGCAGTTGGATTTGGGCTTATACCCCGTTCCAGTTGTGCCTTCAGGTGCGTAGTACCATCACCTGTTCACGGCTCTCTTGTACAAAGTACTCTCACATCCTTTGTTATGGTCCCAAACGGTTTCCATTAATCACCTTTTAATCAAAGCGAAATAGCTACAACAATTTATAATAATAATATATGTTAAAGTTATAAAAAACCGTTAACGAGGGTTGAAGGCTGTAGAAATTTAACCGCTTTAGCTTAATGTATGCAGTGGTCTTATGTCTGATGGTTGTTATAGAGTCTCTTTTTGGTTATATAGTCTCTTTTTGAGGTGATTATTTCAAAACAAATTTATAAAATTAAAAAAAATACTAAAAAAACATCAAATAGTATTGAAATTTTTTAAGGTAGTAACTATAAACTAAATGTATAGATAAAAAAATAGAAAATAATGTTTTTAAATTTAAAGCCTGCATCATTAATTGCCTTTTGTTGTAGTATTGTATTGAGCAACCTTAGTGCTGCCAATGCTGATATAAATCAATTGCCTAATACTGCTTATTATGAACAGCAGAAATCTTTAGCTAAATATAATGATGCATTTATTCCGAAGAAAAAAAAACCACAAAGTCCATATCATAATGCTCCTGGCTATTTGCACCCTGTAACAACTTTTACGGAAGTTGAATTTTATCGTCATCCTGTATTGCAGCCACAAAACCTATATGAAACATTAAAAGGCTTACGTGCTGCACAATTAACAACGCTGGTAAATAACAGGGTAACCGTACCCGTTGGTAACGATTTATCTTGTAGTGTGCTTTCCCTTGCGTTTTTTAACCAATATGAGCCTGATTTTCATGCTTTGGAAGCCGTAGATATTGTGCATGGCGTTGAGAATGTAAAAACAATTGTTGTTAAGTTATTCCCTGGGGCTGCTCCTGACGTTCTGCCATCAGGTATAGGCATGTTCATTCATCCTGAGGGAGTAATTCGTGCAATGGAAAAAAGGAGAATGCTAGAAGATTTTGAAAAGCTTACAGATCTTTCATTAAATACATTCAAAAAAATATCGAAGTTTACTCCTGCCGATAGGGATACAATATATAAATTATCTACAAAAGCAATAGACGCTATTGAACACGAACAGCCCCAAGATATGGGGTCTGGTATCAGTGCAGAGCCAACTCATGAAGATAGGTGGCTTCTTGCGAACTTAAAAGAGCGGCATATGCGCGATATAGAGCGTCCAGTAATTTTTAGTAGCGAATATATTGATTTAGATAATATTGTCGATAATTATTTATCTTTATGTGTTAAATATTTTCACGTTATTGTTTATTGTCATCCAGAATTTTCAAAGATTATTCCTGATGGAAAAACTTGGATTATGTATCACATAGGTCATGCAAGAGTACTTAGCCGGAATTCTTAATTCTATATATGGTAAGAATATTGAGCTTTAATGCCATTACTTAAGTGTTATAATTAGTAAGAAAGACCATGGTCTTTAACCTCTTCTTTCTTAAGGTTTTTTTTGCTAGCCTTTAGCATATTTTTATAAGGCTTTTATCATATGTGTGGATTTGCTGGCTACAGTAGTCAAAATAATAATGTGAATCAACCCGTATTAAAAGCTATGGCGGACAGCTTAAAAAGCCGGGGGCCCGATTCCGAAGGTTTGTGGTGGAACGATAAGCAGACCATAGGGTTAGCCCACCGTAGGCTTGCTGTGCGCGACATCACAAGCTGTGGTCATCAGCCTATGGTTTCAGCTTCAGGGCGCTTTGTTATTGCCTATAATGGTGAAATATATAACACCATACAATTACGGGAAATTTCTGAAAACACTGCATTTAAAGGGCATAGTGATACGGAAGTTATGCTTGCGGTGATTGAAAAGCTTGGCGTGCATAAAGCCTGCGAGCATTTTATCGGTATGTTTGCCTTTGCCCTTTGGGATAAGGATGAAAATACGCTGTACCTTGCCCGTGATCGCTTGGGCATTAAACCCTTATATTATGGTTGGCAAAACAATCAATGGTTTTTTGCATCACAACCAAAAGCAATGCTAGCCCATAAGGGTTTTCAAGCAAAATTGAATGAAAGTGCTAAAAACGCATTTCTACAATATGCCTGTGTTCCTGAAGGTATGTGTATTTATCAAGATCTTAAAAAACTTACACCCGGAACAATTGCAACCTTACGCCTTAATGGTAGTGAAGATAACCATAGCTTCTGGAGTTTAGCCAAGGTTGTTGCAGGTGCCAAAAATGAACAAAAAACAGATAGCTGGCAGCGTGTGTCTGAAAAACAATGGCAGGATGATCTCCATGATTTACTGATAGATGCTGTAAAAATACGTATGGAAAGTGATGTGCCCTTAGGCACTTTTCTATCGGGTGGCATTGATAGTTCCTTAGTAACAGCTATTATGCAAAGTCAAAGTAATGATCCAATTAAAAGCTTTTCTATTGGTTTTGAAGAAACGGGCTATAACGAAGCCCCCTATGCCAAGCAAATTGCAAACCACCTTGGTACCGATCACCATGAACTTTATGTGACCTCTCATGATGCCTTACAGGTGATCCCAAAACTGTCGACTATGTACGATGAACCCTTTGCGGATGTTTCACAAATACCAACCTATTTAGTTTCTCATTTTACCCGCCAACATGTAACGGTTGCCCTTTCTGGTGATGGTGGAGATGAACTTTTTGCCGGTTACAACCGCTATTTTTTAGGGGAAAAGCTATGGCGTATGCGCAAGGGGATACCAGGGTGGCTATTAAGAAATTTAGGCCCAAGGGTAAGTAAAATGCCTGCCTTTTTTTGGCATTTCTTAGAAAAACTTCCGAAAATACCACCACAATTGCAGCAAAAGTTTATTAAGGCTATTGAACTTATGAACCTTAATAACCCTGCCGATGTCTATTATCAGCTGGTCAAATTTTGGGATTGTGTGCCCCATGAGTTTATATGGAATCAAGAACTACATAGCTTAACCGAACAGTTTCAATATTGGGATACTCTAAATTACTTACCGGCTGATATTTTAGCGAAAGTCGATCGGTCAAGTATGGCTGAATCTTTAGAAGTACGTGTGCCCTTGCTGGATCATCGCCTTCTACAAATGGCCTGGCAATTACCAATGCATATGAAAATGCATAACAATGGTGGAAAAGTTATTTTAAAAAATATTTTGCAATCCTACGTGCCAAAAAAACTTTTTGAGCGTCCGAAAATGGGTTTTGGTGTACCGGTGGGTGATTGGCTGCGTGGTCCACTTCAAGATTGGGCTGAAAATCTGCTTAGTGGATATGAAGATAACCTCATTCCCCAAGTTTCAAAGGCAGCTTTATTAAACATGTGGTGCGACCATAAATTGGGTAGGGGAAATCACCACTATAGGCTTTGGGTATTATGTATGCTGCTTAATTGGCAAAATTCAAATAAAATAGCAAACAATGCGGACTAATTTTTAAAAATTAATATAATTTTAATAAATATTTATGTAAAATAATTGTAGTTATTTAACATTTAAGTATTTATATGGGTTTCCAAAAGCAATTCTACCTATCGGTAGGTACCATTACCACATCACTATTTATGGCCGTAGGCAGTATACAGGCAAGCGCTGAAAATACAGCAGCAAATGCCAACATTGCCATGACGAATGTGCTGAACCAGTTACAAAGTGAAGAAGATTCCAAGGAATGGATTCAGCAAGTATTTGCAGAAATTTATAAAAACCATAAATGGAAGCATAAACGTAAAACACGTGTAGGTTTGGGAACACTATTTTTTAATGGCGAGAACAGAAAAACATCCAACACCTTGTATAATAGGGGTAAGGGATATGTTTTAAGTTTTGGCCAAGATTTTTCACCCAACTTTTCGCTAAACGCTATGTTCATAAACACGTTGTCAAAAAACAAACTGAAAACCTTTGATAATAGGTCACGGAACACCATGAATGCCCCTGGCGTTTCGGCGGATTGGCGTGTACACAAGAACTTAACCTTGGATTTTTCCCTAGGCGCATTGGTGAATCGATCAAGTTTGGTTAGTCCAACAACACAAAGGAAACAAACGAATCAACGTTCCTATTCCTTGTCACCAAGTTTGGCCTTGGATTTCAATTTTCGGGCTGGTAATTTTTTGATCTTACCTTCCTTAAAGCAGCAGCATAATTACATTGTTGAAAAACGCCACATAAATTTAAAAAATACGGCCGTAGGGCGAAAAACCCTTAAGATGGATCAAACCTTTGTGCAGAACCGTTTATTGTATGCTGGTAATCCACTAGTAATTCCATATGTGACTGCTGGCTTTGGTTACACATCGCACTACAGCCGCAAGCTAAAATCACGCAAGACCTTCCAAGGTGGTGCTGGTGTAATGTTATATGCGGGGGCATTAAGTATTGATTATACGTACATGAACCAACATAAGGAAAATTATAATAATCGCTATAGCTTAAACGCTAGCTACAAATTTTAAGGGGTATGAAGAATGAAAATATTTTTAAAAAATAAACTAGAGGCGTGCAAGGGTAAAAACAGCACAATCGCCTTAGGCCTTTTAGCCTTGATATTGATCAGTTTTACGGGGTGTTATGATGATGGGTTTGAAGTAGAGCCTCATGAAGCAGAGCGTCTTGAAGCAAAGAAGCAGGCTAATATTGAAAAATTTAAAAAAGCAGCTACTGCCTACCTAGATGCCAAGCATGCCCAGGAAAATTGTAAGGGAGATGCTTGCACAGCCACAAAAGACGCTTTAAGTACAGCCCACGATGCACTTAAAGCTGCCATTCAAACCCTTGATCCCGATAACTATCATGGCTTTATTGTAGATAATAATGTTGTGCTTGAAAACTTAACGTCATCCCTGGTTTGGGCTGGAGAAATCGATGTTGATAGTGATGGTGATTTTGATATAAATGATTTGGATAACTCCACGGGCTTGGTTGGTCAAAATTTTGCTGCCGATAATATGCAAGGTGCTTTACAAGCTGTAGGAAGTATTCTGGCGGAGGAAGATTCCTTTAGCATGTAATTTAAGGATAATTTATTAAACTACCACTATTATAGGCATTAAGAAAAAAGCTTATAATAGTGGTGTTTTTTTTGGCCTCATACCATATTTATTAAAACTTCGACTACCGGTTTTTTTCCAAGATTTTGATTACACTTTTGGCGAACGGCCGTGATGATTTTTTCTTTAATAGTGCTAATTTTTTCCCGATTACCATTTAAGGTGTGTTCGATAGTTTGTTGCAAAATTGCTACAAATTCTACCGTTTCATCACCGGGTTCCGTAAGCCCTACAAGTTGTACTTGGGGTTCGGCTTGTAAATGTTGTTTAGTGTTTAAGGCCAGGCCAATAACAACTATTCCTTGGGTGGCAAGTTTTTGGCGTTGCTTTAAAATGATGCTATCCATGGTTACAAGGCAGTGGCCATCAACCCCTAAGCGTCCGGCTTGGATTTCAGCAATTATTTTTGGATTTTCATCGTTAAGCTGAATAAGGGTACCATTTTTCGGAACTAAAGTTTGTTTTATGCCCTGATTTTCACCAAAGTTTGCTTGCGCACGCATGTGCATCATTTCACCGTGTACCGGGATAAGACATTCGGGTTTTGTCCAGTTATACATACATTTCAAATCTTCCTGGGATGGATGGCCCGATACGTGAATGTCATCATCATAGGCAGATAGAATTTGCACACCTTGTTCAATAAGGCGATTTTGCATTAGGGAAATAACTTTTTCATTGCCAGGTATTTTTCGTGCTGAAAATATAACCGTATCGCCCTGTTTTAGTTTTAATTGTGGATGATTTTTTGCAGCAACACGTGCCAAGGCCGAACGTGGTTCACCTTGGGATCCGGTTGAAATAAACAACACCCTTTCAGCCGGAAGCTTTGCAGCATCTTCCACATCTAATAGCTTAGGTATTGTTTTTAAGTAACCTGCATATTGGGCAGCTTCAACCATTTTGTACAAAGATCTGCCTACCAATGCAACCTTACGATCGTTCGCAGCAGCAGCTTTAATAATTGATTCAACCCTTGCAACGTTAGATGCAAAGCAGCAGACAACGATTTTTCCACTTTTGACTTTTTCAATGCGTTTTTTAAGGTTTTCGTAAACAGTATTTTCTGAACCAGTAAAGCCTTCTTCAAAAATGTTCGTTGAATCACAAACAAGGGCTTTAATTCCTTGATTACCATATTCTATTAATCGATTTGTGTTTGTGGCTTCCCCAATAATGGGGTTGTCATCTATTTTCCAGTCACCCGTATGAATTACAGTGCCCAGGGGGGTTCTTATGGCTAAGGCATTGGGTTCAGGTATAGAATGGGTTAGGGTGATAAATTCTATGGAAAAATCACCAAGTTCTATGGAACCATTTAAAGGTATTTCATGAATTTTAACCTGCGATCCCCAAGATTTTTCTGCTAATTTGTTACGGAGTACCTGTGCAGTGAAAGGTGTAGCATATATGGGGCATTCTAGGAAAGGCCAAAGATAAGGTATCGCGCCCAGGTGATCTTCATGGGCATGGGTTAGTACAATAGCTTCGAGTTGATCCTTTATTTCCATAACGGCGTCTATATTTGGTGTGATCACATCGATACCGTGTTGATCGTGGAAAGTGATACCACAATCAACCATTATCCAACGCTTATTATGCCCATATAGGTTCAGGTTCATACCAATTTCCCCAGAGCCACCTAATGGCAGAAAGAAGAAGTCTGTTTTTTTGGGTTGTTGCAAAAAAATCCTTTGTAATACTTGAATAAGAAACACTTATTCTAAACGACAATTCTGCTGTTGAAAACCAGAATGATTAAAGATTATTTTAATAAAAATCAATTTATACCTGTTGTTTTTGGTTTTAGAATATTTCTTAAGATTTCTATAAAAGTTGGGCAAGCTTTTCTTGATATTGCTTATGCAATATTTCCCTGCCTCCGGTGCAGAATGTGCATTTTTCTGCGCTAAATTTTTGGTATTCTTCGAACGTTTTTTCGGCTTGTACCTTGGTTTTAGACCTATAAAAAAAATCAACCAAACGATTTTTTACATCCTTTGGGGATATTTCCTTGCCTCCGGTTGTAAGGGTACATTTTTCTGCGCAAAATTTTTGATACTGTTCAAAAATAGAAAGTACATTTTTTATAGTTGGCGCCGCATGAAAAAGGTCAACTAAGCGGTCTTTTACATCTTTCAAACAAATGACAATACCACCTGTAATATTTGAACAATGATTTTTTTGAAACCTTTGATATTCATCAAATATTGTGATGATTTCATAGGAAGTTTGCGCAGCATCAAAAAGTTTGGCTAGACAATTTTTTACATCTTTTGGTTTTAGGAGTGCTAAATGAAAATCGCAAAGGATATTCTCTACTGCAGGGATTGCTGGCAGCCATTCACTTTTAAGGGTGGGTTTTTCATTTGTGCTTACTAAACGAGCGCTTTGCGCGCAACTTTTTGAAAACGTACTATAAGTTGCGGGGTTTTCTTTTTTTGAAAAATTTATGGCTGCATAAGGGTTGTTTAAAAATTCTTCTGCGGAAAAAATCTTTGTACAAGTAATTATAATAATTAAAGATAATAAATTTTTATTCATTAGAATTCAGAAAGAACTATTAATTGTTATATAGGTGCAACATTAGGTATTTTCAAGTAATTTTACCTCAAATTTGCATAATTTATTTTTTTTCTGCAAAAAATGCTTTTATTCCTTATGGTTTAGATTTACCTTCAACAACTTTCAAAGATTTGCGTAATACCATATCGCGTTTTACAGGGCTTAGGTAATCAAAGGAAAGCCTGCCTTCTAAGTGGTCATATTCATGCTGAACACAAATTGCTTGCCAATTTTCAAAGCGTTTTTCATGAAAATTTCCGGTTTCATCTTGCCACTTTAGGGTAACCCATATGTTGCGCCGAACTTTTACCCGTTGACCAGGAATTGATAAGCATCCTTCTTCATTTTCAATTGTTTCTGGGCTGCGTTGAATAATTTCGGGGTTAATAAAACAGAATCGGCTTGGTTTCGGATCCAAATTTTCGTCGCATCCATTGTTAACGGTCATGTTAGCCGGAATATCCATAATAAAAATTTGTTTTAAAACGCCAACCTGATTCGCTGCTAAGCCTGCGCCTTCCTCCTCCTCCATGGTGTCAAACATATCTGCAACCAAGCATTGAAGCTGTTTGTCAAAGTCCACAACGGGTTCTGCTTTTTTACGTAAAACAGGGTGGGGCGCTGTGTATAATTTTAATATGGCCATGGTGCAATCACCTTTTGCTAAAGTATTCAGTCTGTAGTAGATTATAGTTAAAAATTAAAAACATTGCATTAGGTCTATGGATTCAGAAAACGTTTTACGGGAAATAAAAGAAGATATTCGTCAAGAACGTATTGATAAACTTTGGAAAGACTACGGAAAATATATCATAGCCTTTGTAGGGGGTATCATTTTATTAGCCCTTGCTTTTAACATTTGGCATAATCACAACAAGGCTGAAATTTCCAATGTTTCCCAACAATTTAGCAACGCCCAAGAACAAATGTTTAAAGAAAACTATGGCGATGCCATTACTATGATGGAATCCCTAGCCAAAAGTAAGCACCTTACCTATGCAAGCTTAGCAAAACTTAGCCTTGCTTCTATGTTGCTTGAGGATACTGGCCATCGCGATGTTAAACGTGCAGCGCAAATATATGCTGAAATGAGCACCAATAAAGCTGATGATGTGGTTTTTCGTGAACTAGCAACTTTGTTGCATACCAATATTGAACTTAAAAACGCAACCTTAGATGACAATCAATACAAGGAATTGCTTGGGAAATTAAAAGATATCAGTGGCGACAAGGAACCCTATCGTCATCTTGCAAAAGAAATGACAGGCTATATCTATTTGATGCAAAAAAAATATGAAGATGCTGTAAATATATATGTTGCTTTAGCCCAAGATACCCAAACCCCAAAGGAATTAAAAATGCGTGCTCAAATTATGACCCAATATTTGGGTGGGTTAATGGCAAAAAGCTAATTAAGGTGAAAATTAAAACTATGCAATATTGTTCTTTTATTTTTTTACTGCTTCTTGTTGGCTGTACGGCTGATAAACAAAAGCTTGAAGGCAAACGCGAATCTTTTATTGCCATACAAGAAGCTATTAAACCTGACCCCAATTTAAAAGATCACAAGGTTACCATAAGCTCACCAAAACCAATATCCAACTGGTCACAGGTTGGCGGTAAGGCAGACCATGTTATGCCTGTGATTCAGGTTGGTAATGGTGAAAAGCTTAAGTTGCTCTGGAAAAAATCTATCGGCGTAGGTGGTAGTGATTACCATCGATTGATTACGCACCCGATTATTCACGATGACATTATTTATACAATTGATGCGAAAACCCATTTACGGGCTTGGAAAGTTAGTGATGGTCAGCTTCTTTGGGAGAAAGACCTAAGCCCAACAGAATATGAAAGCTCTACCCATGGTGGTGGGCTTGCAGCAGATAACGATAACTTATATGTTACATCGCCGTACGGCGAAGTATATTGTTTTGAAGCAAAAAGTGGAAAAAAACTTTGGGAAAAATCTTTACAAGCACCATTACGAGCAGCCCCAACCGTTTATAACAATCGCCTACTCGTTTTAACGGTTAATAACGAAGTCATTTCATTAAATACCAAAAACGGCGAAGAAATTTGGGAATATGCAGGCATTATTGAAAGCAATAGCCTGCTTGGTGGAAGTTCTCCAGCTGTTAACGATATGGCAGCAGTTGTAGCACTTACTTCCGGGGAAGTTTTTGGTTTCTCACCGGAAAGTGGCTCTTTATTATGGGCTAACACCCTAATGCCTTCCCTAAGGGTTGATACGGTTTCAGGTATTGCACACATCCGTGCAAGACCTGTTATCAATGGAAATACAACCTTTGTCGCAAGCCACGGTGGTAAGCTTGCAGCCTACGACCTTATAACGGGGAATCAAAAATGGCTGCTAGATGTTGGTGCTTTAAGAACACCCGCATTCAATAATGGATTTTTGTTCATTGTAACAACCAATGATGAACTTTTATGCGTGCTTGGAAAAACGGGACAGGTCAAATGGGCAGTAAATTTACCGCGCCAAAAAGAAGGTACCAATAAACCTGTAACTTGGGCTGGTCCAATACTTATTAACCAAGACCTATTACTAGTGGGTACTAATGGCAATATGATTACCGTTGATCCCCAAAATGGAGAAATTAAACAGACCTACATATTAGGCTCTGCCGTTCAACTTTCGCCCATTGCTGCAGATAACACCCTTTTTGTTTTGCTAGATAACGGAATTTTACAAGCCTGGAGATAGGGAATATTATGTTGCGCTTCGCGCTTGTTGGCCGACCTAACGTTGGTAAATCATCACTATTCAATCGGTTAATAGGGAAGAAAAAAGCTATAGTCCATGCGCAGCCTGGCGTTACCCGTGATTATAACGAAGGTGTTCTTCAAGTTGATGACTGCGAAATACAAATTATTGATACTCCAGGTCTAGCAGATCCTGAAACAGCAAAGCAAAGCAAAGAAATTGCTCGGTTAATGACAGAAAAAAGCTATGAAGCCATGCAACTAGCGGATGTTATTGGTTTTGTTATTGATGGCAAAGTAGGAATAACACCCTACGAAGGGGAAATTGCAAAAAAGCTTTATCGTTTTAATACACCCGTTGTGGTTATTGTTAACAAAAGCGACGTAAAGGGAACGGATGTTCACCATACAGATATTTTAGGCCTTGGATTTTCAAATATTGTATCCGTATCCGCGGAGCATAATTTAGGATGCGAAGCTTTAATAGGTTTACTTATAAAACACCACGAAGACCACTGCGAAGAACAAAATGATATTACAGAAATCATTCACCCAAACGATCAGCCAGAAGATGCATATAAAGAAAAAACATTAAAGCTTGCAATTATGGGGAGGCCAAATGTTGGGAAATCAACCCTTGTAAATAGCTTTATTAAGGAAAAGCGTTTGCTAACTGCTGATTATGCAGGGGTCACACGCGATGCGATAAAAGTACAGTGGCATTATAATGGCAGGGATATAGAACTTGTTGATACGGCTGGTATGCGAAAAAGAGCTAAGGTAGATACCACCGTAGAGAGCTTATCCGTATTAAGCACACGACGCGTTCTACAGTTCACTGAAATGGCTATTTTAGTGATCGATGGCACAGTTCCCGAAGATGAATTAATTGAAAAGCAGGATTTAATTATAGCTGAACAAATTATTTCCGAAGGCCGAGGCTTAGTTATAGCTGTCAATAAATCAGACAAAATTTCAAACATAGGCAATTACTGTAAGATTGTTCGCGAACAGTTAAATATGAAATTATCACAGGTGCGTGATGTACCTGTGATTGCAATAAGTGCAACGGGTGAAAAAAACTTAGATAAGTTAATGCATGAAGTTTTGGAATTAGAAAAATTATGGAATATGCGTATTCCTACGGCAAAATTAAATGATTGGCTAAAATTTATGTTGGAACGCCACCCAACCCCAGTGGTAAATGGTACACGCATTCGTTTAAAGTACATGACCCAAATTAAAAAACGCCCACCAACCTTTGCTATTTTTGCATCAAAAGGCGATCGTTTGCCTAGCAGTTATGTGCGTTATTTAAGTAATGGCCTACGTGACGATTTTAATCTTCCTGGGGTGCCAATTCGCATTACCATGAAGCGTGGCAAAAACCCATACGTAGATTAAATATAGCCAAATAAATATTAAATTGGTTATTTAATTATAATCTTTACAAAGCACTTATTACGGCAAAAACATTTAGGCTGAGGCTGAAGTGGCTTCTTCTGCTGCGGCGACGTGAGCTAAGCTTTGGCCTTCCGTTTTTTCGACAAAACCTTCCCATACATCCTCTAAAAATTTAGCTACATAACTAGCTGGTATGGTAGTATCACTATCACCATGAGGAACAACTAGGGTAGCTCCAGGAGCATTTAAGTGACTTCCACGCATACGTAGGTTGTTGTGTAAGTAAGCTTCAAAACTACCAGGATAATTTTTTGTTTTTTTAAAACGCAAGTTAAGGATTTCGCGAAACTCTTTGAATTTTATACGGTTTCTTTTTCGTAAATTTTCTAGTAATTCATCATCAGTTAAAAAACTATTTGCTGATTTTTCAGGACCACTTGCTTTAGGATTTTCTATTGCATGTTGCTCACCTTTTCTTTTATGGCCAAGTTTTTTTTTCACCTGCGTTCCTTTCTTTTTCTTGCGTTCAGATGTAGCTTTTCTCATGGCATCCTGAGAGGGATCAGCATTTTGTGTGATCTCGTCTGCTAAACGCTGACGACTTTGCAGAACACGTTGACGCATACTTTGAGCTATATCACGCAAAATATCTAAAGTCTCTTTTTCTTCATCATCAGGTTTAGCCTGTGCAGAAGCGCTAGAATCTGCAGCTTCTATTGGTTCATCAGCATCTTTGATAGTAAGTAATTGTTTATAGCCAATGCCTAAATTTGCTAAAATTCTAGCTGCTGGTTTTTTTGTATGGTAAGTTATAATCTGGTCTATCATGTCAAGATAGATTAGGTCTAAATCCTCCTGGGTTTTTGGCAGAACTATGCTTGTGTATTCACGATCCCCTAATGTTTTGCGAAAAAAATCAGCTAATTCAAGGTTATAATAAGGAATAGTTTGTTTGGATATAGCTTTATCTCTGCCATCTAAAAAACTATTGCTTAAATTTGTATTCACTTCTGTTAATCTCCTAGGTTTTTTAGGGTTAAAAGTAAAAAAAGGCTCATGCCCATTGTAACCAGTAATATATTTAAAAACTGGAGGATAAATCATTTTTAATTCAGGTGCTCCAATTTCGTTTGTTATAACTTCAGGAAAAGGAGTATCACCCTTTTCAATAAGCAAAATATCTTCTGTTGTTATATTACCATCTTCTATGTAATACGACTTGAAAGCACTGGATATGGGATAATAAAAGGTGCTTAATACGGCAATATCCATGATGTTTGATGCACCTAATACTGGACCATTATCATTCCATATGTATGTAAGAACATTCGTTTTACGTTGATAAGGATCATAATATTTTATATTGCCGTAAGGATAAGTTATAGCTATACCTTGTACACTAAATAAAGACATAACGCTGTTTACCATTTTCTGAAAAACGTGATAAGAATCTGAATATAGTTGTTCAAAAATTGCATTACCCAAGTCTGTAGCTAAAATATTGCAATGTTCCATTTCTTTATTTTGTTTTATCTCACTAAGAAGTTCTTGATGAATGGAGTACTTTGATGAGTTTATTGCACTTAATACGTTAAATAAATCAGATCTGAGTTTATTAATGTTAGTATTATCGGTAAATGTTTTCTTTTTAAAGGTCTGACCATAAGTTCTAACAAAGCTATTTAAAGTTGTTATAGCTAATTCAGAGCTGGTCTTAATACTAAGTAATCCTGAATTGAAATTCTTTGTCTCAATTCTAAAGTCCCTAATTTCAAGACTAACTTTTTTTTCTTCTAAAAATATATGGTAAGGTCCTAATAATTGGCTTTTTTCATACTCGCTTGGTATAAAGGGTGTTTGAAGAGGAAAAGTAATTTCGCCATGAACAACCGATGCGTTTGTAGCAACTTCCAGGGGCATTTCGCTACTAGATGCCGCACCAATAACACTACTAATACTAAGGCTTACGAAGAAAAAAAATCTTATTAAAAACATAAATGTAAATATTTTATTTATTGTGATTAATATATGTATTATTTATAAAATGTCAAAATTAATAGCAAATTTATTAGTTAAAATTTTTCTAGAACGCCACCTAACCCCAGTGGCAAATGGCACAGGCATTCGTTTAAAGTACATGACGTAGATTAAAAAACGCCCACCAACCTCTGCTATTTTTTCTTTGCTATTATTTGCATCAAAAGGCGATCGTTAGCCCAACAGTTATATGCTTTATTTAAGTAATGGCCTACGGAACGATTTTAATCTCCGACGATTTTAATTTCCCTGGGGTGCCAATTCCTATTACCAAGAAGCGCGGCAAAAACCCCTACGTTGATTAAATAACTTTATGCCTTGAAATGTGTCATACCAATGCCATCTAGGAATTTTACCAACGACAATAGATAAAATTTTA
Source organism: uncultured Verrucomicrobiales bacterium (assembly GCA_964351815.1). Taxonomy (GTDB): domain Bacteria; phylum Pseudomonadota; class Alphaproteobacteria; order Paracaedibacterales; family CAITNM01; genus CAYGPH01. The sequence goes on from CAYGPH010000004.1 coordinate 15,785, forward strand.
TATTTGCTGTGCTTATCTTCTTATAAGGCAATAGAGTATTATTAATGGGGACAATAATTTATTATGCCTTTAAAGGTTATCTTCAAAAGTCTTCCATAAGCCAGCTATAAATTCAGCCACATGAACCCCGGCTACAGTTGCATCTGAACCACCATGGGGCATTACTAAAGTTCCCCCAGGTCCATTAATGTGACTTCCATTCACCCTTACATTTTGCTTAAGGTAATTTTGAAATGAAGCACTATATTCACCAGTTTCCCTGGCAATTTGATTCATATAGCTTGTTACGTGATTAAATTTTAATCTTTTTTGTCTTCGTAATTCTTCAAGGGTTTCTTCAAGCATTAATTGATTTGTTTTGGGCGATGCAGTTTTTACACTGCTGCTTTTTTTTTCTGGTTTAGATTTAGGGGCTGGTTTACCTTTTTTACGCTGTGCTTGTTTACGTTCAAAAGTAGCTTTCTTTAAGGCATCTTCTTTAGGGTTTGCAGAAGCTGTTATACTATCTAGTAAGCGTTTTCGTGTGTTTTCACGAATACTAGCAAGTATATCAGTTGCAGACATTATGTCACTTGGAGTTGCTTCTTGTTGGGCAGCAGATGATGTTTCTATAGCCAATATTTCCTGATAAGTGATACTTAAACTATCAAGCATATTTTTTGCAGCTGCCTGATCATTATCAGACAAGATATTATCCATCATATCAAGGTAAATGAAATCAATATCCGTTTCAGAAGTGGGAAGGTGAATAATTGCAAAATCATTCTTATCATCAAAAAATTGCTCTAAATCTATTGGGCTATCTTCAGCTTGCGTTCTAGCAGGAGAGTCACTTTCTGTTTTGATCACGTGAAGATCTTTTAACTCCTCTGTATGTGGGCTAGTCAAGGGAAACTTTTCAGATTTTATTATATAGGGTGTTGTTTTTTGACAGCCAAAGTACTTTCTAACTTGTATTGTATTAGTAAAACCTCCACCACTTAAGTGGCAAGCTCTATCTTGCTTGGCCTTAATTAAAACGATTGAACGAGGGTGATAATCTACTTTACCATTTTTGATGCATAAAGATTTAAATCCATCTATTTCACCGTAAAAGTAGGAGCGGAGTAAGTTATCTTTTTTAAAAGAGGGAAGAAGAATAGGACCATACTCATTCCACAAGTAATGGATATCTGTAAAATCTTTAAATAATAGCGGTGAATTAAATTTTGCTAAACAAAAAGTCCCACATGGATAAGTTAAATCATGTCCTTGATAATGATAGTTTGAAAATATTGTTAATAATATACGTTGAAAACTTCTGTATGAATTACCTAGTAAATCACGGTATATAGTGTTGCGTATTTCATTAGATAAGGTGGTGTTTGACGATGTAGATTTTGTATCTAGGTTTTTTAAGTAGGCTTCACGTTGTACTTTTTCATATATATCTTGTTGTACACATGTCATATAGTGGCAAGTAGCTGCAGCATACTTTAAAAGTTGGCCATTTTTATCTTTGAAGTTTCTAATGGATTTTTTGTTTATAAAGGCACTTACATAGTTTGTGAATAAATTATTTATTTCAGGCAGCAAACCTTCGTTTATATACTTAGTATCCACTTCCACTTGAATTTTGGAGCCCCTAACAGAAACTTCTGTAGTTGAACTTGCTAACATGTCATTATATGGTTGAAGAATTGCGCAAACTTCTTCTTCTTCTGTAATAATTTGATGGGATTTTACAGGAAATACAATATCTGAATTTGATGTGCCCTCTGGCACCATTAAAGTAGGTATATCAGAAGCGCCAAAAATAGAACAACTTATCTTTAAGAAACAAAAAAATCTTATTAAAAACATAAATGTAAATATTTTATTTATTGTGATTAATATATGTATTATTTATAAAATGTCAAAATTAATAGCAAATTTATTAGTTAAAATTTTTCTAGAACGCCACCTAACCCCAGTGGCAAATGGCACAGGCATTCGTTTAAAGTACATGACGTAGATTAAAAAACGCCCACCAACCTCTGCTATTTTTTCTTTGCTATTATTTGCATCAAAAGGCGATCGTTAGCCCAACAGTTATATGCTTTATTTAAGTAATGGCCTACGGAACGATTTTAATCTCCGACGATTTTAATTTCCCTGGGGTGCCAATTCCTATTACCAAGAAGCGCGGCAAAAACCCCTACGTTGATTAAATAACTTTATGCCTTGAAATGTGTCATACCAATGCCATCTAGGAATTTTACCAACGACAATAGATAAAATTTTATATTTGCTGTGCTTATCTTCTTATAAGGCAATAGAGTATTATTAATGGGGACAATAATTTATTATGCCTTTAAAGGTTATCTTCAAAAGTCTTCCATAAGCCAGCTATAAATTCAGCCACATGAACCCCGGCTACAGTTGCATCTGAACCACCATGGGGCATTACTAAAGTTCCCCCAGGTCCATTAATGTGACTTCCATTCACCCTTACATTTTGCTTAAGGTAATTTTGAAATGAAGCACTATATTCACCAGTTTCCCTGGCAATTTGATTCATATAGCTTGTTACGTGATTAAATTTTAATCTTTTTTGTCTTCGTAATTCTTCAAGGGTTTCTTCAAGCATTAATTGATTTGTTTTGGGCGATGCAGTTTTTACACTGCTGCTTTTTTTTTCTGGTTTAGATTTAGGGGCTGGTTTACCTTTTTTACGCTGTGCTTGTTTACGTTCAAAAGTAGCTTTCTTTAAGGCATCTTCTTTAGGGTTTGCAGAAGCTGTTATACTATCTAGTAAGCGTTTTCGTGTGTTTTCACGAATACTAGCAAGTATATCAGTTGCAGACATTATGTCACTTGGAGTTGCTTCTTGTTGGGCAGCAGATGATGTTTCTATAGCCAATATTTCCTGATAAGTGATACTTAAACTATCAAGCATATTTTTTGCAGCTGCCTGATCATTATCAGACAAGATATTATCCATCATATCAAGATAGATGAAATCAATATCCGTTTCAGAAGTGGGCAGGTGAATGGCTGCATCAGGTTCCTCACCCAAAATAGAAAGTAAAAAATCTACAAATCTTCTGTTACAAATTATAGGTTTTTGTTCATTGAAAGGTAAGTTCTTGCCACAATCCTTAAAACTCTTTCTTAAAATATTTCCAAGAGGTAATTTTTTTGGTTGAGTTGGGTGAAAAAAGAAAAACTTATGGTTTTCGTGATAACCACGAAAAAGTCTAAACATAGGCATTGGTTTTAATACACCATTACAAGAATATGTTGGGTGTCCCTCTCTAAACTCGCCTTCCTCAATTAATAATACATCGTTGGTAACAATCTCACCATTAGCGGTGTAAAAACCCTTAAAATAATTTTTGATAGGATAGAAAAAAAGACTTATAATAGACATGTTTGCTGCATTAGATGGTGACAAAATTGGTCCACGCTCAGTCCAAATATAATGTAAAAATAGTTCCTGATCCCCAACTTTATCGAAAATCCGAATGCTGCCAAAAGGGTAGCTAATATTTCTGCCACGGCGACACCAAAAAGACATAACCGTATTGATTATTTTTTGAAAACTTATTTGTGATTCAAGAAAACATTGCTCAATTAAAGCATTGTTTAAATCAGAGGATTTTAAATCTTCAGGCATAAAACGTTCATCAGTTTTTATTTCTTCTAGAAGATTTTCGTAAGAATTATACTTAATTTTTTCCATTAAAACTAAAACACTAAATAATGTAAGTTCAAGAGATTGATCAGCATCTTTTATTTTTTCTAAAGGTCTAATAGGAAAAAATTTTGCTTTATAAATACCAGCTAGTTGTTCTATTTGATCAATAAGAAGCAGACAACCAGAACTTGCGGGATCTATACTAACTTCAAGTCTATGCCCCATAAACTCTAATGAAATATTTTGGTTACATGCTATCTTTTTATATGGGGATACTATTTTTAAATAATCTTCATCACTTAGAACTAATTGTTTCTTCAGAGGAAAAGTTATACCCGAAGTTGTTGTGCTGTTTGGTGCCATTAAAGCGGGCACATCAGAAGCCGCAAAAACAGAACAGCTGATCTTTAAGAAACAAAAAAATCTTATTAAAAACATTGTTAACATACATTCATATATTGTGATATGTTTACATATGCTATTTTTAATAAAATATTTCAAGAAAAAATTATAATTTTCGGTAACTTATTGCTTCAAGCACATGATTTTTATTAATAATTTCAGATTTATCTAAATCAGCAATGGTCCGGGCGGTTCGCATTAAGCGGTGATAGCCACGGCCTGTAAGCTGAAAACGTTCTATTGCTTTTCCGATAAGTTCTTTTACACCATCAGCAAACAAAAGCACCTTTTCCAAGGATTTTCCCTCTAAAGCAGCATTAATGTTTTGTTTATCGTTTCGTTTATGCTGAATTTCCCGGGCTGTGGAAACACGTTTTTGTATGCTTGCACTTTCTTCACCTTTTGGTGCATCTTGAAGTTCCTCTGGTTTTAAGGCTGCTACATGCACAATTAAATCAAAGCGGTCCATCATGGGGCCTGAAATACGTTGCTGGTAATCTTCTGCGCACTTTGGAGCCTTAGAACATTGGCGCTGTTTATCGCCAAAAAAACCACAGCGGCATGGGTTCATAGCTGCAATGCACTGGAAATTTGCAGGGTATGTGTAGTGGTGGTGAACCCTTGCTATGGAAATATTTCCCGTCTCCATTGGTTGCCTTAAGCTTTCAAGGCATTGCCTTGGGAATTCGGGAAGTTCATCAAGAAATAATACGCCGTTATGGGCCAATGATATTTCTCCGGGTTTACATTTTTGTCCGCCACCAACTAAAGCAGGCTGGGATGCACTATGGTGCGGATCCCGGAAAGGACGTTCCTGAATAAGGGTTTGTTCTTGTTGTTGTAAAACCCCGGCGACACTATGGATAACAGTGACATCTAAGGCCTCTTTGGCATTTAAGGGCGGTAAAATACTTGGCATTCTCGCTGCCAACATAGATTTTCCTGATCCAGGAGGCCCGATCATCATAACATTATGGCCACCAGCAGCTGCAATTTCTAAAGCTCTTTTGGCCATGGTTTGGCCTTTAACATCCGCCATATCTTTGTAAGACAATGCTTTTTTTACAAGTTTTGCTTCAGGGCTTGGTAATTGTGATTTTCCTTGCAGGTGATTTAGTAAACTGCGCATATCCTCTGCAGCAACAATTTCAACCTTTCCAGCCCAAGCAGCCTCGGGACCACAACCATGGGGGCAAACTAAGGTAAAATTTTGCTCAGAAGCTAACAAGGCTGCAGGCAGCGCACCAGGGACTTTGAGTATGCGTCCATCTAAGGTGATTTCCCCTAACACAAGCAGATGTTTTACATCATCGGGTTTTAATACGCCCATAGCTGTTAAAAGTGCTAGGGCTATGGGTAAATCAAAATGTGAACCTTCCTTGGGTAAATCGGCTGGCGTTAAGTTGATGGTAATTCTTGCGGCAGGTACATCAAGGCTCATGCCATGAAAACAAGCACGAATACGTTCCCGTGATTCTGCCACGGCCTTATCTGGCAAACCCACAATAGTAAAACTGGGTAGGCCTGGTGATAGTTGCGCCTGTACCTCTACCAACTTGGCCTGAACCCCTAAGAAACTAACAGTATAAAGTTGGGCTATCATGCTTCATAATCCCATAGGTGGCCTTAATAAAAGGTAAAATTTAAAAAAAATTATTACATTTTATGGATTTACAATCATACCTCTAACATGCATTGTGAATGCTTGGTTTGAGAGAGACCTTTTTTAAAACTAACCGAGGGTTTTAATGAAGTCTGGTAAACCGACCAATCTTCGGCGGACTTGCCTTTCAGCTGTTATAATACTTTGAAGCTTTTCAATGCTACTTTGCAAATCATCATTAATAATAATGTACTTGTATTCGGGCCAGTGGCTTGTTTCTGCCTTTGCTTGGTCCATACGTTTCGTAATAACTTCCTGGCTATCTTCCGCACGGCTGCGTAGCCTTGTGTTCAGGCTTGAATAACTTGGGGGTAAAATAAAGATAGTTACAATGTCTTGTGGTACTTCTTGGGCAATTTGTTGTGTGCCCTGCCAGTCGATATCGAATACGACATCATGGCCATTATCTAAGTGTTCCATAACAGGTTTGCGTAGCGTACCGTAATTATTGCCAAATACATGGGCAGTTTCAAAAAATGCATTTTCTATTTTAAGTTTTTGAAATTCTTCTTGGGAAACAAAATAATAATCTATTCCTTCTTTTTCCCTAGGGCGTGGTGGCCGTGTGGTTACGGAAACAGATGCAAAACAACTAGGGTCATGTTCAATGATATGTTTTGCAAGTGTGGTTTTTCCAGCACCAGATGGTGAAGACAAAACTACCATAAAACCTCGGCGTTTAATCTGCATTTTGTGCTCTAATTTTTTTATTAATTATACGCCATTGCTGCACAAGTGTCTGGTGTTTTGCGTAATTATTGCTAAATTTATGGCCACCTGTGCCATCGGCAACAAAATACAAATAGGAAACCGGCGCAGGTTTTAAGGTGGCAAGAATGGTTTCTCTACCACTGCAAGCGATGGGGGTAGGGGGCAAACCATTAATGACGTAGGTGTTATAAGGAGTAGCTGCACGAAGATCTGCATATAGTAAGGCACGGTCAAGATCGTTTTGACCAGCTGTAATACCATAAACAACCGTAGGGTCAGCCTGCAATTTCATCTTAATTTTTAAGCGATTTAAATATACGGCTGCAACAATGGGGCGCTCAGCCGGTATGGCTGTTTCTTTTTCCACAATGGATGCCAAAACTATTAGTTGGTCAAGATTTTCTATAGGTTTAGGCAGTTCTAAAGTTTTTAAGCTTTCTATAAATTTTTGGTAGGCGTTGTGCATGCGCTTTAAAAGATTATCTTTTGTTTCTCCACGAACAAAATGATAGGTGTCAGGTAAAAGCTGGCCTTCAGGGTAATTTAAGCTTAGGGTGCCTGATAGCAAGGTATTATTTTTAATGCTTTTGCGAATTTGTTCTACTGTTTTTCCCTCTACAAGGGTAAAAGTGTGCTGTAGCACCCTGTTACTTTCCACCTGTTGTAAAAAATCCCAGGCAGTGTTTTTTGGCTGAAATTCATATTCACCAAACTTTAGGCTGCGTTTTTGCAATTGCAAAAGTTTTGCGCCTATTACCCAAGGGAAATAATAGTCTAACACCCCTTTTTGCTGTAATAACTTCGCCATTTCTAAGGTAGATTGATTTTTTTTTATTTCAACAACAATTGGTTTATCAAAAATCTGTGGTTTAAGTAGCTGATAGCTAATGTATGATATGCAGGCGATTATCATTATTATAAGGCTAAGTATAACGCCTAAAAATCTAAAAAAAGGCTTAAATGGCATTAATTTTTAAATCCCCACCTTATAAAAAACAATACAGCAGGCAGATTTTTCATCTAAATTAATATGGTCACCATGAATGCAATGGTTATGGGTATTTTTTGCTTCTTCTACTAACAACGTTCCCTGGTCTACTTTTAAATTATTTGCACCATCTATAATTTTTTTTAAGTGCATAGCTTGTTTTGGTGTTAAAGCAAAGTGGTCACGGTCACCATAAATGGAAATTGTTAAACCTGTAAAGTTATCGCGTTCAATACTTTCTACAATAAATTCATTACCTATTCGTGATTTTAAAGGTTCTGGATTTACCATTAAATCTGCCTTAAACAAATGTTGCCAAACAAGCTTTGTTTCATGGTGGTCAACAAATCCATCGCCATTTCCGTTATCGATATCTTGAAAACGTTCGGATGCATTAGGATCATCGCCAGGCAGATAATGAAAATCTTCTTGGTAAGTATGAATAGCTGTCGCAATTTCATTCATTTTCCTGGCTACTGATTGTACTTTTGCTTGTTGAATAAAGTCACTACCCTTAACAACAGCCGTAATTAAAATACCAATCACGACAAGTACAATTGCCATCTCAATGAGCGAAAAAGCTGGTATTTGGCGTTTTAAAAATTGCATAAAATAACCTACTTACTATGTGGCATTTATCAAACCTAAGTTAGTTTGAATTTCTTCAATAACTCTGTCAAATTTTTTTGGAGGTGATATATGACTTACAACCCACTGGGTTATGATATCATCAGGATAATCCAGCAAATCACAATATAGTTTGTAGTGGTTATCATCTAAATAAGCGTTTGTTTCAGCCATATTTTTAAAGTAAGGCGCGAGAATAAAATCACCTTCCTTTGTTCCCCTGTAATAACTGCGGTAGGTTAACATTTTCAAGCGCTTATCCATGGCTATTGCTGCCATAAAGCGCTAAATGTTTCTTCCATAACCAACCGAAGGGCATGGTGAGGGTTTAGTTCCTCCACAATCTTAAAAGCACTGATTAAATGTTTTTTAGCAAGTTCATAACTAGATGTTATGGCACCAGAACTTTTTAGGTTTTCAATAACTTGGCTTATATTATTTTGTTTGGCTTTAAGTGGTAAGGAAAATTGGTTTTGCCAATATTCTTTTAATTTTTTATTTTCTTCAATGCTTAATATTATTGGTAGGGTTACCTTACCTTCATAAAAATCATCACCTTGTTGTTTGCCACGATCAGATCGTGTGTAATCCCATATATCATCAAGAATTTGGTAAGCTAAACCAATATGAAAACCAAATTTTTGCCACTTTTTCTGTTCGTCAACAGGTAAAGATTCGTTGCTAGAGAGAGCTCCCATTTCCGTCGATGCAGCAAAAAGTGTTGCGGTTTTAGCCGCCATAATGTTTATATAGGTATGAAGGTTTAAATCTAAATTCCCTTGATTTTCTAGCTGCTGTACCTCACCCGCACTTATGGTTTTTGCTGCATTTGAAAGAACTTTTAAAGCGGCAATATTGTTTGTTTCTGTCATGGCATTAAAGGATTCAGAAAACAAATAATCACCAACTAAAATGGCAGCTTTATTGCCGAAACGCTGCATGGCTGAGGGTTTTCCATGCCGTATTATCGATTCATCGACAACATCGTCATGCAGTAACGTTGCACCATGAATTAATTCAACGGCTAAGGCAAAATTCTGGCAAACTTTTGTAACTTTTTTGCCCACCAAAACAGCTGCAGTATAACATAAAAGTGGGCGCAACCGCTTTCCCTTAGCAAGCAATAGATCTAAGCTAATGTTATGAATTAAACTAACGGATGTACTTAAGGCTCTTTTTTTTAAAGCGTTATTAAGTTCAGTAATTTCCCTGGCAAAATAATCGTTTAGTTTTGTCGAATTCAAATTGCTTTTATCATTTTTTTTTATAGGCTTAGACAATTTTCTTAAAAATCCGTTGCACGTTCTGCTAGACTACCCTAGCGTGAAATGAATAAGAGTTACAGTATTTAGTTGTGTCAAATATTGCCAACACCTCCACTTACCAGATTAAAAGGATGAGTGACCAACAAGAAACAACCCTTGATTATCTCTTTCAAGATATTATTTCTATTGAACAACCTGCAAAAGGTTTTCGTTTCGGCATAGATGCTATTTTGTTAGCTGCAAGTGTTGCAAGTACAAAAAAAATTAACATTCTAGATGTTGGTTGTGGTGTAGGGACTGTTAGCCTTGCTTTAGCCCAACGCATTGAGGAATGTAGAATTATGGGTATTGATAAGCAGCACCCATATGTGCGCTTGGCTTCAAAAAATATTAAGGAAAACTTATTCCAACACAAAATAGAGGTGCTTTGGGCAGAAATTGAAAAACCTCCTCCACGCCTAGCTGCAGCCAGTTATGATGTGGTAGTGACAAACCCACCTTTTTTTGAACCGAATAATGCTAGGCCATCACCACAAGAGCTTAAGGCTAGAGCTAATCATTTTACTGCAGAAATGAACTTGGCGAAATGGCTTAATTTTTGTTTGTTAATGCTTAAATCAAAGGGTTTTTGCTACCTGATTCTCCCAGCGAAAGATTTAGGAAATGTTATTAGTATTCTTCATGCAAAAGCAGGTTGGTGCGAAGTTTTTCCAATTTTTAGTAAATCTGGGCAACCGGCATCAAGGGTTATCATTAAATGCCAAAAAAACATTAAAGGTGATGATATCCTTTATCAAGGTTTAGTTATTCACAATGCCGATGGAAGCTATACAAACGAAGCCGCCAAGGTTATTCATGGTGGTAAAGCTTTAGCAATTGGGCAAGACCAGTGATTGTTGATTTATTATCAGAAAAAACATTATTGATAGTACTATTCAATATTTTTATGCTTTGCCTTTTTAGTATTTGGAAAAAAACAAATATCTATGATAATCCTAGCTTTAGGTCTAGCCATAAAATGCCTACGCCTACCGCTGCAGGCTGCATTTTTGTTGTCGGTTTTTTAGGCAATAGCATAATAGCTTGCAATTTATTTAACGAAATTCCAAATCTATTTATGTTATCAAGCATAGCTATTTTAAGCATCGTAGGTTTCTATGATGATATAGCCGAAGTGCCTTGGTTTTTGCGCCTTAGCTTACAAATAGTCTGCATTTGTTTATGCTTGTACACATACAATTTTGATATGGTAACCCTTGTTGTATGGTTACTAGCCGGGGTGGCTATCATCAACGCGATGAATTTTTTAGATGGAATCAATACATTTAGTGCCGGTTTAAGTCTTTTTTCCCTGATTTTTTTGATTAGCTTCTGCGATTTACAAGTCCCCATGGCTATACTTTTGCTTCCCATGTATTTAGTAGTTTATCTCGCTTATAACGTTAGCGGAAAAATTTTTATGGGTGATGTTGGCAGTACTTTTTTAGGTCTTATTATATTTATTTTAACCTTAAAAATTCAACAGCATCTACCTTATCCTTCCTTGTTGTTTGAAGGGGATAAAGCCTTATTTTTAACAGGTGCATTGTTACTTCCTGCATGGGCAGATGTGTTAAGCACCCTTTGGTTACGGGTTAAAACGGGAAGGTCATTATTTGAACCAGCACGTGATTACTATTTCCAGCGATTAAGTGATACGTATAAGCCTTATAATGTGCTTTTGTTATATTTATTTTTGTGCTGCCTATCAGTGCTTTTGCTGATTGTTCCCCTAGCATTTAATTGGCCATGGCTTTTGCCATTATCCCTTGGTCCTACATTCTTGTTGGCGCTTGTGATTCTCAGAGATCATTTTTCCTAAAATCTTTTTAGGCTTCAAGCATCATAGAAATTTCTAGCCAACGATTTTCAGCTTGCTCTAATTGTTTTTTTAAATCTTCAAATGCTTGGCTACGCTTTGCAAAAGCCTTTGAATCTTGCTGGAAGCTGTTGGGATTATGCAGGAACGCTTCGTGTTCGCGTATTTGCTTTTCAAGGGTTTGTATTTCGCCTGGTAAAAGATCGAATTCCCTTTGTAATTTATAAGATAGCCGTTGTGGTTGAGTACTTTTTTCCATACCAGCGGATTTTTTTGATTTTTTTTCTACTAAATTATTGTTACCTTTTGGTAATAACAGACTTTCAATAAATGTTTTATTATCGGAATATCCCCCACACCGATCATAAATATTGCTTTGGCTATCGAGAATCAGGCTTGCGGCCGTGGTTTTATCTAAAAAATCGCGGTCATGGCTAACTATAATAGCTGTTCCTGGGTAATCCATCAGGTAGTCTTCAAGTAATTCCAGGGTTTCCAAATCTAGATCATTGGTTGGTTCATCAAGCACTAACAGTGAGCCTACGTTGGCTAGCTGTATGGCAAGTAATAGGCGATTTTTTTCACCACCTGAAAGTATGCCTACCTTGCCATGAATTTGTGCATCGCTAAATAAAAAATCTTTTAAATAGCCGTTTACATGCTTGTATTCACCATTCACATATACTTGATCACCACCAGCTGGGCATAAGGCTTGCCACAAGGTGTCGTTAGGGTCCAAACCAATACGCTGCTGATCAATATAAGTTATTTCAAGGGTTTTTCCATGTTTAATAGCACCACTTGTTGGCTCTAGTTGCTTTAGTAAAAGTTTCAGTAATGTGGTTTTCCCTGAACCATTGTTGCCAATAACGCCAATACGATCTTTTGCCATGATATTGCATGAAAAGTTCATAATGATTGGCTTTTCATTACCGTAGGAAAAACTAATATCTTTCGCTTCAATCACACTTTTACTACTTCTTTTTTCTGTAGGTTCACTTAAGGATACGGAATGTTTTGTTGCTGCGTTTAAATCTTGTTTTTCCTGCTTTAAATCCTGCAGTTTAGACAAGCGGCCTTGGTTTCGCTTGCGTCTAGCAGTTACACCACGCTGCTTCCAGTGTAATTCCTGTTTTAATTTCACCTGTAAGCGTTCCGCATAGCGTTGTTCATCCGACAAGACTTGGTGCTGCCAATCATCAAAATTTCTAAAGCCTTGTTCACTTACATATAGTTTCTTTTTATATATCCACCAGCATTTTGTTGTGGTGTTTTCTAAAAAGGCACGATCATGGCTGATAATAATCACTGAACCACGAAATTTATTTATATAATTTTCAAGCCATAATATGGTTTGCATATCAAGGTGATTCGTTGGTTCATCAAGTAAAAGTAAATTTGGTTTATTTAGCAAGCATTCTGCCAGAAAAAGCCGCCGACGCTGACCACCCGATAAGGTTTGCACACTAAGGCCTAGATCCAAGCCTAAACTATCAGCCATGGCTTGAATTTCGTAATCCTCGGCGGCTGTTTGTTTTGTTAAATATTGGCTTACACATATATCATCGGTAATTTGCTTTTCTTGCTGCAGGAAACCAAGCTTAACCCCAGGCATTTTCACTAACTCACCTGCTTGCAAGGCATCATCTTTGCCTTGTAAGACTTTTAAAAGCGATGATTTTCCACTGCCATTGGCACCGATAAAACCAATACGGTCGTTCCCATAGATATGAAAATTACACTCTTCAATAAGGCACTGACCACCATAATTTAGTAGTCCATTATGTAAACTTAAAACGGCAGACATTAATCCTTACTTGTGGAACTGAATAGGTATTTACTTACCAGACTTTCAAAACTAATGGAAGATTGCGTAAATGTGATAACATCTCCATTTTTAAGCATCGTTTCTTCACCACCAGGTGATATTCCAACAAATTTTCCTCCAAGTAAGCTTTCACTTAAAATTTCTGCTGAGCTATCACTAGGGATAGCAAGTTTAGCATCTATTTCCAAACCAACCTTAGCCTGAAAAGTTTCCTTATCAATGGTAATAGAACTTACGTGGCCAACTTTTACACCAGCAATTTTAATATCGTTTCCAACACTAATACCTGAAACATCGTCAAACAAGGCAGCTACATGAGTAAAATTTTCTGTATTTGGCCCGGAAAATTGGTAACCAAAAATAAAAAATATCCCAGCTACCACTAAAACGGCTGCACCAGTTATAGTTTCTAAAAAATTATGACGCATGAAAAATAAATAATATCTTAATAGTCGGCAAAGTATAGCTTAACCTTTTAACTTTAAGAAACAGTAAATGATAAATTTTTATGAGATAATTAAAAAAAAATAGTTTTGAATGAACTTTTTGGATTATGGTATGAAAATAAAAATCATGGCGCGCCCTGGAGGATTCGAACCCCCGACCCACGGCTTAGAAGGCCGTTGCTCTATCCATCTGAGCTAAGGGCGCGTTATGGCATTATAATAACTAAAATCTTTTTTGGCTATGATGATCTTATGTATGAATAGGTTAAACGCCTTTTATGGCTTTCCTTAGGAAAACAGTTTGCTTATGGTAATCCCTTACAGCCACGGCTGGTGAGCCGGCAACTGTACTTCCACTTTCAACGTTACGCATTATTCCGCTTTGGGCAGCAATTTTTACTTGGTCACCAATATTGAGGTGCCCTGTAATACCAACTTGCCCAGCGGCAATAACAAATTTTCCAAGCTTGGTACTGCCGGCAATACCAACTTGTGCAACTAAAACAGACGCTTCCCCAACGACAACATTGTGTGCAATTTGTACAAGGTTATCAATGCGACAATGGTTACCAATAATTGTATCGGATTGGCTTCCCCTATCAATGCAAGTGTTAGCCCCTATTTGTACATGATCACCAATAATAACACAGCCCAACTGTGGAATATCGAAGTGGCCATTTTGATCCATATGAAAGCCAAAGCCTTGCTGGCCAATTCGCGCACCAGGCTTTACAAGAACATGATTCCCAATTTTACTATGGGATATTGTTGCCTGGGGCTCTATTAAGCAATCCGTGCCAATTTCAACGTTTTCACCAATAAAACAGTTACTGTGAATAATTGTATTTGCACCTATTTTTGCGTTTGCACTTATTACAGAAAATGCATCTATCTGGCAAGAAGGGTGTACATCGGCCTTTGGATCAATATAAGCAGAAGGGTGTTTTACACCATTACTTTTAGGTTTTGGGTACAACTTTTGGCTTATAAAACCAAACAACCGATAGGCTTGTGCACTAATGATTTTTGGCATACGTGTTTGTATATGTTGTTGTAGTTCAGGTGCAACAATAACAACACCTTGGGTTAGGTTTTCAGCTTGTTTTTTATATTTTGTATTTGTATAGCAAGCAATGTTACCTGCAGAAATATTTTCTAAGGAACACACATTGGTAACAGAATAATCTAGGCTAAGATTTTCCAATTCAAAAGGTATATGTGTATCTTTTAAAAGCTCTTGCAACTTTTGGGGTTTGGGCGAACTAAAAAAATTCATTGGTTATATTCTCTGTTAAATATTTCGATAATATTATTGGTATGATTCATATGATCATCGGCTGTTAGGGCGATTTCAGCGTCGTTGGCCTGGGTGTTTAAGAGTAAATTTATTTTTTGATCTTTCGTATACTGACGAATAATACCTTCTAGCTTTGTTTCCAATTCTTGGGTTTTTTGCTGAAATGTTTTGTGTAAATTCAAGCGTTTTTCTTGAACTTTTTGTTCAATTTCACCTACTTTTTTTTCAAGATTTTGCTTCATCTTATTTAGTTTTTCAGCATTTTCTTTGGCACTTTGCTTAAGCTTTAATTCCCTTGCTTCCTTTTTAAGGCTTTCTTCAAGTTTTTGGCTTTCGTGTTTCGCATTTTCATACGCAGCATCAATTTCCTTTTGTAAATCTTGAAAAGCTTTTGATTCACTCCTTACCCTAGTCATATTCACCAGGCCAACCTTTGGAATTTGTTGCAGTTGATCCTTTTTAGTTTCAAAGAGGACATAAAAAACAATCACTGATACAACTGCAGCTATACTTATGTTCAGAAAAATACGTTGCAACTTTTTTCCTCTTTAAAACATGTTGCTAAACTGTAGTTGGATCCTACGTGCATCATCATAAGGGCTTTTTTTGTATGGAACGGCATAGCTAAATCCAATAGGTCCAAATGGAGAGCGCCACTTTATTCCTGCTCCATAGGCCATGCGAACTTTTTTATCATCCAATGTGTGCTGATTTCTTTGTCCAGCTTTCCATACACAACCCATATCATGAAAAAGTACCCCATTAACACCCCAATCATCTGGTAATCCAAGCGGCACTTTTAATTCAGCACTAACACGCCACATGCGTGTACCATTTAATGCATCAAAAGTTTTTCCATCCCTAGGACCAACACCACGATAATCAAATCCGCGAAGTGAATCATAACCAAGGGAAAAACTATCTACAACACGAATTGTTTTTCCCATTTTTTGCATTATGCCATATGAACCCTGTATTTTTAATACGACCTCATCACCATGAATTGAACGGTATGTTGTAGCAGACCATAAGTGTTTTAAATAACGAATGTTTCCACCAACACCTGCAAAACCCGTTAAATATGATAAATCGAAGCCTTTTGTTGGGAAAAGGCGGCTATCAAGGTTAGAGTAGTGCAGTGTTTGGCTTATTTCCGATAGGGTAGCGCTGTGTGCTTGGGATTGAAGAATAGGCGATAAGATGTGATTTGTTCTTCCTTTAATTCTTTCAACGCGAATGGTGTAGTTCGTTTCTTGCCACCAGTGTTCACTAAGGGCATATGCTAAGCCAGCACCTGTACCATAGGTACTTTCTTTATAAGCTTTTAAGCGAGAAGATTGCTCTGCCATAACATCCCAGGAACCTTGTAAGTCCCTACCCAAAAAATTTGGATCGGAAATGCCTGCGTTTATGCCCATATTTTTACTTGCCACACGTAAGCCACTACTTACGGTAACGCCAGTTCCTTGGAAGTTACGTTGTTTTAAACTTATACTGGCAAAGGGACCGTCTAAAGTGCCATAACCTAAACCAAAGTCTGCTGATCCTGTTCGTTTTTCTTCAAGATCAACTTCAATTTTGGCCCTATCTATTTCGGATCCCTCTTCAGGATATAAGTTCACTTCCTTGAAATAATCTAAATCTCTGATTGATTGTTCAGCATACTTAATCTTTGTTGTGTTGTAGGCGTCTCCCTCATGGATACGAATTTGCCTGCGTATAACACTATCGTGGGTGCGATCATTTCCCTTAATAATAATTTGTTCAATGTAAACCTTGGGGCCCTCTTTAATGAAAAAATTTACATCTATGGTATTAGATTCAGGATTTCGTTGGTAATCAGCTTCAACTTCAATAAATGCATAGCCCATGTCTCCAAGGCGATTAATAATCTTTAGTTTTGTTTTTTCTACCTTTGATGCAGAAAATTCATCATTTTTATCAAAGGCAATATCTTCACTAAATTTTTGAATATCTATGGAATTTATACTTGAAGAAACTTTATAAGTTCCAAAATTATAGTGTTGGCCTTCATCGATGGAAAATGTTAAATAGTATCCAGTTTTGTCCGTGCTCAGCTCCGCTATGGAAGAAACAATGCGTGCATCAGGATAGCCGTGATCTGCATAGTGCTTTAAAATTTCCTGTTGGTCATTTAAAAACCGATCTGGATCATAAATGTCGTCACTAGAAAAGAAACGGTACCAACGCCACACTTTCGTACTTATAGCTTTTTCAAGGTGCGAAGCGGGTATGTTTTTGTTGCCAATAAAGCTAATTTTTTTAATATAAGTGGTTGGACCTTCTTCAATATCAAAAATTAAATCAACACGGTTATTAGGTAGGCGAATAATTTTGGGATCAACCTTTGCGCTAAAGCGTCCTAGGCGCCTATAAATTTCTAAAATACGCTGTTGCGCCGTTTGAATTTTTGCCGGCGATAAAACTTCACGTGGTCGCAAACGAATTTCTTTTTTAAAATCATCATCTTTAATTTTGCTATTTCCCTCATAGGCAATACGATTAATTATGGGGTTTTCCTCAATGGTGATCACCATAGCGCCGTTTTGAAATGCAATGCTTACGTCATCAAAATAACCCGTATTGTAGAGGGTTTTTAAGCATTGGTCTAAATCGGCATTTGAAATATTATCACCAATTTTAACTGGTAAATACGATACAATGGTTTGTTTTTCTATACGTTTACTTCCATTTACGTTTATAGACGTTATTACCGCTGCTGATATGCCAAAGCAAAGGAAACCTGTAAGAAAAAGATTTTTTATCATTTATTAAATACCAATAAAGTGTTGAATTTTTTGAATAACATGAAAGCGCATAAGATCATTCCATGTGGAATATAGCATCAGACATATGACCATTGCAAAGCCAGAGCCAAAAATAATTTTTTGTGCGGTTTCAGATAGGGCAGTTCCCTTTACCCATTCAACGGCGGTTATAACGATTTGCCCACCATCGAGAACAGGAATTGGAAACAGGTTAATAACCCCAAGATTAATTGAAATAATAATCATAAACCATAGGGATGCTGCCATGCCTAGTTTTGCACTTTGGGCAGCCATATCACCGATGGCAAGAATTCCACCAAGTTCGCTAGCACTTCTGTTGCCGGTTACCATTTCCCATAGCCCATGAAAAATTTGTATAACCATTTCAAAAAACATAATAACAGCCGTTGAAAAAGCTTCTAAAATCGGTATTTTTTGATATTCTTGCCCACGTGGTCTAACACCTAAAACCTTAACACGCTGTGGCTCAGCGCCATCAAGGTTGGTTGCCGTTAGGGGAATATTCAAGGTTATAACTTTATCATCTCGCAGAACTTCAACTTGCAAACTGTGGTCCGTTGTTTTTGATAAAAATTCTTTAATAGCCATGAAATCGTTTATCTTTGCACCATTAAAAGCTTGAATGCGATCGCCAGATTGTAAACCATGTTTTTCGGCCAAACTATCGGCTGCAACGCTATCAACTACCGGGGGAACAATAGGGCGCCCCACAAAGGCAAATAAGAAAAACATACCAACAATCGCAAAAATAAAGTTTGCGAGTGGTCCACCAAAAGCAACTTTTATACGTTGCCACGGGGTTTTGCTATGTAAGGTTTGATTTTTTTGTTCTTCTGTAAGCTTACTTATGGTTTCTTTGTCAGCTGTTGCAGAACTGGCATCAGCATCACCTAGCATTCTTACATATCCACCTAGGGGAACTAAATGGAAGCCCCAACGGGTTCCTTTTTTATCCGTAAAACCAAATAGCTCTTGCCCAAAACCCACAGCAAAGTGTTCCACAAATACACCATTGCGCCGAGCAATGATGAAATGACCGAATTCATGTATGAACACAACAATAGAAATTAAAATAATAAACGGAAGGAAACTGCTAATTAACCAAAAATCCATAAGCTAATAAAAAATAATAACATTGAACTATAAATAAGCGAAAATTTTAAGAAACTAAAGGTTTTTTTTGTATTAAATATTTTAATATAGGTACCTGTTGCATGTAGGTAGATAACTACGCCTTGAAAAAAGCAGTATTTAAAGGTTTTTTATTATCATTTTTCATGCAACTCAGGCTTGCATACCTCATAATTTTTAGAGATAGTAAGTGTTTATAAAACTAAAGAATTTATTTTTGCAATGCTAAAAAATTGGCAACAGGATATTGATCTTGTAAAAACTTTAAGCGACCTTGATAATTTACGCGTGCAGTTGCTTGGAAAAAATGGTGTTGTTACCCAACAATTAAAAAGTTTAGGCAGTTTAAACCCAGATGAACGTAAATCTAAGGGAGCTGAGATAAATAAGCTGAAGCAAGACATTCACCTGGCAATTGACTTAAAGAAAAATCAGATGGAAAAAATTGCCTTACAACACAAGCTTGCAAGTGAATCTGTTGATATTAGCTTACCCGTTAATAATTTTAATATTGGTAAAATTCACCCCATTACAAAAGTCATAGAAGAAATTCAAGATTATTTTGGCCGTTTAGGGTTTCAAACATTTTACGGTCCTGATATAGAAACGGTGGAAAATAACTTTGATGCCCTAAACATTCCAGCCCACCATCCTGCAAGACAAAGCCATGATACTTTTTACGTAAATCACCCTGGGCATGTATTACGTACCCATACATCGAATGTAGAGGTACATGTTTATAAAAATCAACCATTACCCTTGCGTTTTTTATCGGTAGGGCGGACATATCGCAGTGATTATGATGCCACCCATACCCCTATGTTTCACCAAATGGAAGTTGTCGCCGTTGAAGAAGGGTTAGATTTTCGCCATTTAAAAGGCATGTTAATAGATTTTTGCCGCTGGTTTTTTGATGATAAAAACTTAAAGTTACGCTTTCGTCCAAGTTATTTCCCCTTTACAGAGCCATCTGCAGAAGTTGACATTGGTTGGAAGGATGGCAAGTGGCTAGAAGTTCTAGGGTGTGGTGTTATCCACCCTAATGTGCTTAGTAGTTGTGGGATAGATCCTGATAAACACCAAGCTTTAGCTTTCGGTATGGGGGTAGAGCGTTTTGCCATGTTAAAATATGGTTTGAACGATTTACGTGCGTTTTTTGATAATGATAGCCGTTGGCTGCAACATTGGGGCTTTTAAGGATATAAATATGCGTTTTTCCATGGATTTATTAAAAACATTTCTTGAAACCAATCTTAGCGTTCAAGAAATTGCTGAAAAATTTACAAGCCTTGGCCATGAAGTTGAAGAGGTTGATGATCCTGCCGCTTACCTCAAAGATTTTAAGGTTGCAAAAATAGATGCATGCATAAAACATCCCGATGCAGATCGCTTAAATGTGTGTACTGTAGATATCGGGGAAGATGAACCTAAAACTATTGTCTGTGGGGCCCCAAATGCAAGGGCAGGAATTTTTGTTGTTTTTGCTGATATTGGAACAACAATTCCGAGTAACCAAATGGTTTTAAAAAAAGGGAAAATTCGTGGTGTTGAAAGCTGTGGTATGCTGTGTTCCGCAAAGGAATTGAACTTAAGCGATGAATCCGAGGGAATTTTCGAACTCCCAAATCAACCGAAACCAGGAACCTCGTTAATAGATGTAATAAAAACAGATACTACTTTTGATTTAGCTATAACGCCAAATAGGGGGGATTGCTTTAGTGTCTATGGGCTTGCCCGTGATTTAGCTGCTGCAGGTTATGGCACCTTAAAGCCGTTAAATTTTGTTGCACCAAAATCATTACAAAACCTGGTAGCTCCTAAAATAAGTATTCTGAGCCAATTGTGTGAATATTTCACGGTACAACCAATTGTTGAAATAAATAACGCAGTAATGTCACCTGAGTGGTTATACCGCGCCATTCAATCTACTGGTCATGATCCCATTTCACCATTAGTAGATGTTACAAACTACTTTTGCCATAGCTACGGGCGGCCAATGCATGTGTATGATGCTGAAAAAATTGTTGGGGATATTACTATACGTATGGCAGAAGCTGGTGAAACCATGGAAGGCTTAAACGATATTACCTATACTTTAACCCCAGAAATGCTTGTGGTGGCAGATAATGCAGGCCCGATTGCCATTGCTGGTATTTTAGGGGGAAAGCGCACCGCGGTTAATGCAAATACAACACAAGTACTTTTGGAAACAGCGCTGTTCAACGCCGTGTCTATTGCGCAAACGGGACAACAGCTTAATTTAACGACCGATGCCCGCCAACGTTTTGAACGTGGTGTTGATGCAAATATTATTGATAGCTGCTTAAGTTCAGCTACGGAAAAAATATTAAACATTTGTGGGGGTCAGGCTGGAAATCCCATAAGGGTAGGGCAGTTACCGCCTCAAACAACTACCATAAACTTTTCCCTAGAAGGACTAAAAAAACGCGTTGGTATAAATTTACAACAACAGGAAGTCGACACAATTTTGGCTAACTTAGGATGTAAAAAAGATGGCCAACATTATCTACCACCAAGTTGGCGCCATGATCTTACCATTGCTGAAGACTTGTACGAAGAAGTTGCCCGTATTCACGGCTATGATAATATTCAGCCCATATCTCTGCCACTTAAACCAAGTGTTTCGCAAGAAGGACTTGATCGTTATTTGCGAAAGCAGCTAAAATTTCAAGGCTTTTTAGAATGCTATACGTGGTCGTTTATTAGTGAATTTCAGGTTGAAAACTTTTCCCTGCCACAAGAACAGTTGATTTCTATTAGCAATCCCATAAGCCAGGATTTAAAAATAATGCGGCCATCACTTTTGCCATCTTTATTTGATGTGGCCATAAAAAATATGCGCCGTGGTATTTTACGGGGAAATTTTTTTGAATATGCGAAAATTTTTAACAAAAATCTGCCACAGCTAGAAGCAAATGTTTTATCTGCCCTAAGTTATGGTGAAAACACCGTGCGTAATTGGCAAGAAAAAACCAAACCTGTTGATTTTTATACGGTCAAAAGCCAAATTTTTCAATTATTAGCAGCTATGAATTTAAAGCCTGAAAAAATGCAACTGGCTGCCGAAGCACCTAGTTATTATCACCCAGGGCGAAGTGCCGTATTAAAACAGGGTAAGCTTGTAATTGCAAATTTTGGTGAGCTACACCCTAGTATTGCCAATGAATTCCCTACTGTTGCTTTTGAAATTTTTATTGATCATTTAAAAATTAAACCACAAAAAAAACAACCATTGGGTTTAAGCGATCAAATGCCCTTACAACGAGATTTCTGCTTTATCATGGATGAAAAATTACCAGCAGCTGATTTGTTAAAAGCTATTCAAGGTGTTTCTTCTCTCATATCTGAGGTAAATGTCTTTGATGTTTACCAGGGTGGCAATATGGAAAAAGGAAAAAAATCAATAGCACTTTGTGCTTTTTTACAGCCCCAGGAAAAAAGTTTAAGTGAATCAGAGCTACAGGATTTTCAGCAAAGAGTAATTGCAGCGGCAGAAAAGATTGGCGCTACCCTTCGTTAAATTTAAAGCCTGGCGTTAATTTCCAGTGCCAATGCTAACGGATATATGGCTTCCAATTTCATCATCTTCGTCCTCATCGTTGAAAGGGTTGTCTCTTCCCGTGGCTTCTGCCATGGCGCTACGCGCATTACTAAAGTTTTGTCGTTGAACCTTAGGGGCTAGCCTATATAAATGTTCAGCACTAATGCCTAATTTACTAAACCATTCTGGTAATGTGTTATCAAGTTCGTTTACTTCACGGGCATGAAATTTGCTTAAAAGGTATAGCCCTCCACCAAATGCTGTCATGATACCGCTAACAATTTGAAGAATTTCAGCAGGTTGGTTGTATTTATCGTTTCGTGGTAAAAACCCTATGGCCGTAAAACCTGTTAAACCAAGGGTGGTAGTATACTTACCAAAGGTTTCTAGCCAGTTTGCCCATTTACGATTGCGAAAGGCAGCATCAAGGGTTTTTAGGGCATAACTTCGTTTTCGTTTAAAGAACTCCTTGCGAAAATTTTCACGTTCATCAGCCGTCATAAAATCTTCTGCGGCTGCGGTGGAAAGATCAATAGTATCAGACTGGTTATCTGATTCAGCAGCATCTTGATGCAGTAATGTGCGCTGATGCCTTGGGGATAGCATTTCAGATTGTATATTTCCTGGTGATAAACCAGTTGCAGCAAAAACACTGTTTAAGCATATAAGGCTACCAAGAATAAAACAGCGCATAACATTCCAAACAGTTTGAATATATTTCTTAAAATAGATGGCTATGCTTAATAAAAGGTAAACTAGTAAAAATCTTGGATATTTAAAAAGCTCCTAAAAGTTAGGAGCTTTTTTAATATACTGCGTTATCAATTAAAAAGGTTAAACATTCTGTAAAAATTTCATGAACATAAGTATTTTCATCACACGTTAAATAATCCCTATGCCTTTCAATATCTTTCTTCATAAATTCGGTGTTTATAACAAATTTATCCGGCGAAACATTATATAACCGGTTCAAATGACCAACCACATAAGATATATTTTTTGTTGATAAATCTTTTGTGATTAAGCTTTTGATACTATCCATAAATGTTTCGTTTGTTACTATATTAGTATTCCAGGTGCGCGAATAAAAAGGTAACCATAATTTAGCATTATCATCTGGCTCATCTGTTTCACTTACAAAAGTACAATCGCGCTTCTCATCACGAAGTGCATAAAGCTTTTCGATAAAAGTATCAAAACTTTGTTGGGTAACACCAGCATCTAAAAAATGTGGTGGCATTTCGTTTGTACCTATTGCTGGTG
>CAYGPH010000004.1:39393-50005 GCA_964351815.1 uncultured Verrucomicrobiales bacterium
GTGGCATTTCGTTTGTACCTATTGCTGGTGTATGCACAGATGATTGTGCAAGTTGTGATCTGACTCCATATTTATATGGGTTACCACCAGCATTTGCTGAAACCATTAGTGCAGCAGACAAACTAAGGGTTTTTAAAATGTTTTTCATAATCTTTCCTTATTGCTTTCAAGTTTTTTTCATATAGCAGTAATATAATAACTTAAAACTTTATTGCAAGTTTTTAAGAAAAAAAATATAAATTAGTTTTTAAAACTTACCTCAGACCTGTTTAAAAAGTAGTCTAATAAGGTTATTTGTTGCGATGAAGAAACCGCTTGCTGCGAATCCACGTTTAGTTGACCAACAACAAAATCTAGTTTTTCTAAATCTTTCTTTTCCCAATTTCGCAAACACATTTGACTTAGTAAATTGTTTAACCTGTACAATAGCTCTACTAAAGCAGACCTCTCCCAATGGGTACTGGGGTTAATAGAGTGAGCCCATTCATAAATTCTTTCGAGTTCAAGTTTTTTATATATTTTTTGGTAACTGTTAAGGTCTACGCAAGCTGACAATAGTATTTGAATATTAAAAATTATAGATAATGGGATATTATTGCTTTTAAATGCACCTTGAATTTTGCAGTTATAAAGCCGATGTTTATTGTGTAAGCGAATAATTACGCATTCATCGAGCATTTTCTGCACCAATTGAATTTCATCAAAAACCTTATGTGGTGAAATTTTAAATTGATGCACATGGCTTTCCCAAACAGTATCCAATTCAAAAGCTTCATCAACTTCTATAAAAGCTTTTACAATATCAACAACGTTGTGATCCAAAACTTTGCATAATCTGTGTACAAAACATGGTCCCATTCGGTTCACAATATGATTGGCAAGTACAGTCGCTGTAATTTCAGACATTAATGGGTGATAAAGTAATTTATCTTTGAAATTATCAATAAATTTTTTAGGAAAGTATTTAAGGTATTTATCTTTACCAAAGCATTCATAATTTTGAAAAGCAACGAGCAAGTGGTTATATATGTCTATTTTACTATAAGCGGTTATTACCGCAATTTCAGGGCGTGTTAAAGATTTCCCTACGGCTTTTCTGTCTATCAGCTCTTCCGTAGAGGGTAAAAACTCCAAGCCACGATTTAGGTTTGCCATATTACTTTTTTCAAGGTAATCAATAAGTTTAATGTAGTCGTCGATGTTACCTTTTGCTTCTTTTTCCGCAACAGATAGACAAAACGTTTGTTCCAAATTATTGTTCAGTACTAATTGACAAACTTCTGTTTCGACTTGCTGCAATATTTTATTACGTTCTTCGGGTTTAATGAATTGTTTTTCTGTGGCTAAATCAAGGAATACTTTTAAATTCACCTCATGGTCTGAACAATCAACCCCACCAGAATTATCTATGGCATCGGTGTTGATTGCGCCACCTCGAAGGGCAAATTCTACCCTAGCTTTTTGTGTCACAGCTAGGTTTGCCCCTTCACCAATAACTTTTGCGTGAACTTCCCTAGCATTAATTCTTACCTTGTCGTTAGCCCTGTCACTTACTTCGGAATGGGTTTCATTTGTAGATTTTATGTAGGTACCAATGCCACCAAACCAGATCAGATCCACATGCGCTTTAAGCAAGCTTTTTATAAGATTATCCGGGCTAAGTGATTTTTCTTGTATATGAAAAATCTTGGCCATTTCTTTTGAAATCGTGATCGTTTTTTGTGTGCGCTCAAAAACACCGCCACCTTTTGAAATTAGTTTTGTATCATAATCTTTCCAAGAAAGATGGGGTGATTCAAAGAGCCTCTTTCGTTCTGTGAAAGATAATTTTGGATCTGGGCTTGGGTCTATGAAAATATGATTATGGTTAAAAGCGCCAAAAAGTAATAAACTTTCGGTCATAAGCATACCGTTACCAAATACATCGCCAGACATATCGCCAACACCTATACAAGTTATAGGATCTTTTTGGCTATTAATGCCCTGCTGCCATAAATGGCGACGTACAGAAATCCAGGCACCTTTGGCGGTAATACCCAATTTTTTATGATCATATCCTTGACTTCCACCTGATGCAAAAGCATCGTTTAGCCAAAACTTATTCTTTTGCGCGATTTCGTTGGCAAGATCTGAAAAGGTTGCTGTTCCCTTATCGGCAGCAACCACAAGGTAAGGGTCTGATTTATCGTGTGTAATAATATCTTTAGGCTGTTTAATTTTGCCGTTTTCTAAGTTATCCGTAAGGGCAAGAAGCTGTTCAATAAAACTGCAATAGGTGCGTTTAACTAAATTTTTCTTTAAGTCTGGGGTTAAATCGTTAAAATTTGTTGCTTCATTGTTTTTAAGAACAAATCCACCCTTGGATCCTACGGGCACAATAACAGCATTTTTAACCATTTGTGCTTTCATTAATCCTAAAACTTCATAACGAAAATCTTCTGGTCTATCTGACCAACGAATTCCACCCCTGGCAATTTTTCCACCACGTAAGTGTGTGCCTTCAAAAGTAACCGAGTAAACAAATATTTCAAAAAATGGAACGGGTTCAGGTGCATCAATAAGCTCCCCACTTGCAATTTTAAAGCTAACAATTGGTTCAGGGCATAACCTTCCATTCGTAAAAGCATTAGTTCGTTTTGTTGCCATCATTGCATTGAAAATTTTTCTTAAAATGATATCGTGATCAATGCGCTTTACAATGCCTAGGGACTGAAAAAAATTATATTGTAAGGTTTTAATCTGATTGTGATTAATTTTTTTAGAAAATATTTCCTTAAAGATATTTGTAATTTCTACAGTTATTGGTGGATAGGTACTTAAGCATTCTGCAATGGCACGTTGCGAATAGGAAATACCAATTTGCTTTAAAAAACGACCGTATGAACGCAATATAATAATTTCCTTATAATCAAGCCCACAGGAGAGTGTTAATCCATTAAAAGGGTCTGCCTCGATTTCTTTATTCCACGCTTTTTCTAAACCTTTTAGCAGTTTTTCTATAATATTATTTGTCAAATTATAGTTAGTAATATCGCTGATAACGTAGTGATGAATATAAACATCCTCATCATTAAGGGTTGCTGTAAAATTTTTTTCAGAACTCACTTTAAGGCGAAAATTATAAAAAATGGGAATAATTTCAGAGAGTTTTAACCCTTCATCGCGTTTATATAAGCGAATAATAAGTTGTTCTTTATCATGGCTGGCATCGAACCCAACTTTTTTATTTGATTGGAAATAGGCACTAATAAATTCCGCTTCTTGGCGAGCTTCAGTTGTTGAAAAAATTTTTTGGTAGAGAGTGGAATACTGAATGGGGTATTTTGCTGTGGCATTGTACTTTAAATCAAACTTTTCATCCCAAGATAAAGAAACGTTTTGGATTTTACTTTTTAAATCTGAAATATTAAAATTATAGGGTGATTCAGGGGTAAGGTTAAGGACAAAAATGAGTCGTGAAAACGTTGTTGGTCCGACAAAACCATTACTTGATGCCAGGGTTGCTTTAAAATCATTGCATAGAATTTTTGCAATTTGTTGCTTCAATGTTTCACTATAACGTTTTTGTGAAATGTAAATTAGTACGGATAGGGTTTTGCCAAAATCATCGGGTTGCAGTTTGATAACCAAATCATTTTGCATGTTTAAAACTTCGTTACAAAGCTCAATGATTGAACTATCATCAATGCTGTAGAATTGATCCAGGGGAACGCTATCAATAATATGTTTAAGCTGTCTACCATTGTATTCATTACTACTAAACTCGAAAGCTTCAAAAACTTTTAAAGCCTTTTGTTTTAAGAAAGGAACTTTTAAAGGTGATGTTGCGTAAAAACCCGTATTAAAAATACCTATAACTTGGAACAAGCCTTTAATTTCACCATCTTTATTTATGGCAAGTATTTTTATCGTATCTATGCGTGAATGTTTGTAAATATCAGAACGAAGGGATTTTTTGTATATGTGGATGATATGATCTTTAATAATTTGCTCTGGACTTAGTTCAACAGTTAAAATTAAAGGTGTAAAAGTGGAAAAATCTTGTGTTTCTTGATCTTTAAATAAGCCTAGGTTGTTGATGGCAGTTTGATCAAAATATATTTTTCCTTGCTTGTTTTTGTTGGCTTTATAAAAACGTGTACCAAGAAACATGAAGTGATCTTGTTGCAACCATTCAACAAAACCAAAAACATTTTGCATTTCTTGGATATTACATTTAGCATTTTGCAGGTTAACATTACTCAAACTTTGTTGCATTTCTTCGTAATCTTGCACGACTATGGAAAGTTTTTTATGCATACTCTCCAGCGATTCAAAGTCTTTAGCAGGTATATCGAAGTCAGCTGGAATAATTAGGCAAATTAAAGATTCCTTAGCAAAGATTTTATCAATCTTTTTTGGTCGACCATCTTTATCACGTTCAATAGCAATTGTTGGGTGAATAAGCTCTTTTTGCTTAATGTCATGATTTTTTAACCATATGTTAAAACTATCAACCAAAAAAGGCTTATCGGCACATAGGGTGATTAATATTTTGAAATCATATTTTTGGAAGGAAATAATTTGATATTTTATATCCTTACCAACGTTTTGCTTAGCAAAAAAATCAAAAGCTTTATCGCATATATCGCCAAGTACTTGGTCACCATATTCACTGCACAAATTATCTAATAAACTAAAGCTTACAAAACGGTAAAAATCAAAACTAAAGCTTTTTTGAATTTCATTTAGTTTGTCAAAATCTATTTTTTTTTTTAAATAAATAAGCTTTTCACTATCAACAAACATAAATTTAATAAAATTTTATATATTATTTGAATTATACACGGGTATTCGCGTAAATCACGGAATAATTATTGTTTTTTTTTATATTTAGCCAGTTTAAAATCTTTTTGTTTGGGTTTACGGCAATAGCATGATCGCAATCTTTCCAAACAAAGCTATCCTTAAATTCATTACCAAAGTAATGATAATTATTCCTACCAAATTTTTCGTTGCAAAAAATTGCCTTGTTGGCACCAACTAAATTTATGTCATTTTGGGTTCCATGGGCCGATGAAAAGTAAGAAAATTCCTGAAAGACCATATCTATAATACATTGGGCCGACCCGCTAATTAAGTATAATTCAAGATTTTTCATTTTAAGCTGGTTTAGCAAATTTTCCATCTGTGGATAAAATTTAATAAACTTAACATTTATGGGGGAATCTAAACTTTGCTTAAACAAAGCCATGTTGAATTTTGCCGTGTAATATTTTAATGCATTTTTAAAAAAACCATGGGAATTAATATTTTCTTTTAAAACATGGTGAGTACAATCACCAGGCCATAGGGTGCCATCTAAATCAAAAACGATTGGTTTTCTCGATAAGGTAAGCTTTTCTATGAGTGTATTATTATTTTCTTGCATAAATTGTTTTTAACCACAGTGCCGTAAGAATTGTAAGTATAACCGGTACCCATGCTGCAAATATGACCGGAGCTTTTTCAGCAATTGCATAGGCTTTCATAATGTTTTCAAAAAAGTAAAGTAAAAAGGCTGCAATAACGCTCAAGGATATAATCCCCATGTATTGCATATTTCTGGTGTTTCGAAAGCAAAAAACGCTGGCTATGATCATATAGCCAAAAATCATGCCATAGCTGGCAATTTTTCCATGCCATTCCACAAGATAGCTTATTGGATTTATCCCAGAATTTCTAAGCATTTTAACGAATTCTGGTATTTGGCTAAAGCTAAGGCTTTGTTTTGGGGCAGAGGCATTTATAATGTTCTGTAATATAAGTTTTGAAGGAACTTCCTGGATTTTAAAGGATAAAAAATTATTTTCTGAATCAATTGAAAAACCATCATGCAGTTCCCAATAGTTTTCCTTTAATAGTGCTTTTTTTGCTCGGTAATGTTTGATGAAAACTCCCTTACTATTTACTTGGTAAAGTTTTATATCAAGAAAAGTTTTTGTAGGCGCATCATGTTTGCCAACTTGAATGATACTACTTTTATTGCCAATTTTTTCCCTAAGCCAAAGGCCGTTTTCATTTAGGGCAATACTATAGCTTTTTTTTTGTAAAAATTTCTCTTCTAAATGGCTTGCACGCGAAAATAAGGTTGATCGAATCTGTTCGTACACCAAAAGGTCACAAACTGCGATAATGATAATACTAAAGATATAGCCCATTAAAAATTGCGTTTTTGAGACGCCAAATCCTTGCAAAATAACAATATTATTCGTTTGATGGAGGCGCATAAAACAGCCAAGAAAAGAAAAAAAACAAATAATAGGAATCAATAAGCTTAGTAAATTAGGCACACGGCACAGGGAAATTTGAATTAAAATGTTCAAGGGAACATCCTTAAGCATCGATTTTCGGGTTACTTCAACGGCCTCAAAAAGTAATATCACCAAAAAAGTACCGACTATAAAGCAGAAAAACCAAAATAAAAATTTTCGGTTAAAGTAAATATTCAAGCTAGATATTAAATACGACATGTATCAAAAAGTATATTAATTTTATAATGAAACCTTGAAAAGGTAACACCAATAGTTAAAAAAACAATCAGGAATATAACGAGCAGATACGTAAGCAGCGTAGAGTAAGCGAAAGACACTTGAAATTGTAAACAGTTAACTATAAGCCATTGTAAGCATAAGCCTGCGGTTAATGTTAAGAATATTCTTTTACTGCGGAAGCGCCTTTCTGGTTTGTTAACAACAAATACTAAAATGCTAAGTAAAACGTTAATTATAATTAGAAAGGGTGTAAGTATTCTCTGGTGACCTTCTGCGATGAATCTGTATTTTTTTCTTATACCCATATCAACACCTTCTTGGGTATTAAGTAAACTCGTCAAGCTTTTTTCATGTGCCTTAATTGCCCGTTTGGCCTTTGATTCATCAGAAATATTTGGTTTAAAGGTTAAATCCTTAAAATTTAATGTTCTTATGCGGCCTTTATCATCTTGATCGAGTCTACTACCATTTTTTAAAAATATAACCCATTCGTTGTCTATTCTTCGTATTTTTCCTAATTCCGCCATAATCACATAGGGTTTGTTACGTGCATTATCCCGCGAATCCGATATAAAAACGCCTTTAAGATTTTGGTTTATATCTTTATCTTTTACAAAAACAGTTATGTTCTTTGTAAGGTTAAATTTCCCTGTTTTTAAAACGCTAGAACTAAGATTGTCACGGAATTTGCTTTCAAGAACACGAAATTTTTGGAAACTATCTGGCACAAGGTAAATATTTGTACAAAACGTAGCAACAGCCAATACAGCTGAAAATACGATAACACTCCATGAAATTTGCCATGGGCTTTTTCCTAGCGCCTGCATAACAACAAGTTCATTATCCAGTGTGATTTTGCTAAAAAGGTAAATGCTAGCTATAAGAACGCAAATTGGAATGATCCGCGTTAATAAATCTGGCAGAAGATATACAATTAGGGAAAAATAATTTTTTAAACTCACATCGTTTTCTGCTATGATAGAGATATATTTTATTGATTGTGTGAACCAAAGTAGAACTGACAATATAATAGCCAGTACAACCGTAGTTACACAAAATCTTTTGAAAATAACTTTATCCATGATAAACATAAACAATTGTTAGCGTTAATATAAAAAAAAGCCAACCATGAAAATTTTAAAATTTACTTTTTTTCTTACTTTTTTTCTAAATTTGTATTCAGAAAAAGCAACCATATGCATTGTAGTTGACAAAAGTGTTGTAACCCATCGCGAATTAGATGAAAGAATCACCTTTGCTATTAAAACCTTAAACCTTCCTGATACGAAAGTATCTCGGGAAAAAATTCGTGATCAAGTACTAAATAATTTGATCGATGAATCTTTACAACTT
Source organism: uncultured Verrucomicrobiales bacterium (assembly GCA_964351815.1). GTDB lineage: Bacteria > Pseudomonadota > Alphaproteobacteria > Paracaedibacterales > CAITNM01 > CAYGPH01. Next base: position 47,259 of record CAYGPH010000004.1, read on the forward strand.
TCAATTGCTAAGGATGCAGGCTTAAGTTTATCTAAAAAAGAAACCCTACAGGCTATGGAATCTGTTGCAGCTGAAAATGGTATGAATATTCAGCAACTAAATAAAATGTTTGTAAGTATGGGGGTAAATGTTAAAACCCTTGAACGACGCATAAAAGCACAAATTTTGTGGTCTAGGTTTACAAGTGCAATGTTTAGGAAACAAGTTCGTGTTTCTTTTCAAGATATCGAAAAAGAAAAAATGCGTTTAGAAAAACAAACACAAGAAATGACTTATAATATTATTGAAATCATCCTGCCAATAGATGCAGACAACCCCCAAAAAAGTATGCAAGAAGCCAAAAGTTTGTTTAATCAGGCTAGTCAGCCAGGGGTAAACTTTGCGTTAATTGCGCAACAATTTGGGGTTAGTAGCAATGTTGGAGGTTGGAAAAATCAGCAGCAAATAGCACCTAACGTGCTGCAATCTCTTAAAAATGTTTCCTTAGGACAAGTTTTTGGACCGATAAAAGTTGGAAGCACATACAGAATAGTTAAATTGGTTGATGCAAGGTCACCCACACTTGGAAGGCTAGGTGCCCAAACTCTTTCCCTTGAAATTGTGACATTGCCTTTTTCTGAACAACTCGCGAATGAAGATTTAAGGCAAATTGAATCACTTATTACCTCCCTTAAGATGAAAAAAACCCCTAGTAGTTTTTTATCAGAGGCTAAAAGTCATGGTTTGGAAGTTGAACATTTAGATCGAAAAGTTAGTGATTTTTTTGGTCCTTTACAAACAGAACTTTCAAAAGCGAAAGTTGGGCAAGTTATCGGACCTGTAAGGCAACAAGATGCCATTAGTGTTATGATGGTATCTGGGATTAAAGCATTTAAAGAAGAAAAAAAACCAAAAGACGCTGAAATCAGAGGTTACTTGGAGCAAAAACAACTTGAAAAATTTGGATTAAGATTTTTTAATAAACTCCGTGCGAGTGCAAGGATAAAAATTTTATAGTTTTTTTTTAAGCAAATTTAATACTTCCCTGGGCAAGCGCCACGGCTTCTATTTTTTGTCTGATTGTCGGTCCTGATTGTAAATAGGGTGTTCCTTCACTTATAAGGTATTCATTGACAATATCTTGAATAGGCCAAACATCAAGGTTCATAAATGTTTCAAGAATTTTTTCAACGTTTGGAAGGCTAATTGAAAGGTGGCGATACCCCAAGCCTAAAAGCGCCATAGCTTCTACAGGGTCACTTGCCATTTCACCGCAAAAATGCACGTCTTTTCCTAAGTTTCGTGCAACATCAAAAATATTTTTTAAGGTTTTTAAAAACGCAATTGATAAAATATCGCGGGTTTTATTTTTTTCTTCGGCTCGATTTGTAGCATATAAAAAGTGAAATAAATCATTGCTTCCTACGGAAACAAAATCAACCATTTGTGTTAAACGCTCTAGTTGAAAGAGGGTAGAAGGTACTTCTATCATTACACCAACACTATAAGGAATAACAGTGCCTTTTTGCTGTCTTTCTCGCTCTAGCTCTATATTAAGTAATTGTAGATAAAATTCTAATTCTTCGGCATCGCAAACCATTGGGAACATGATTTTTAATGGAAAAATTGGTTGAACAGCTGCATAGGCCCTTATAATTGCACGTATTTGTAAGCGTATTATGGAAGCAAAATCGTTATTACTATTGTATATTTTTTTATTTTGAAGGTTTGGTAATGGCATGTTTTGTAAAAAAACTTTATCGCCTCTCACATCCAGGGTGCGAAATATAATAGGTCTATCCTTACATTTTTGTATGGCTAATTTGTATTCTTCCTGCTGTTCGGCAACGGTAGGCCATTCTTTTTTTTGAAAAAATAGAAATTCTGTTCGGTATAGGCCAATGCCAGAAAAAGGAAAGTCGTGCAGTATGTCTATATCTTGAGTTCCATGAATATTTAGGTAAAGGCGCACTTTGACATCATCACGAGTATAAATTATTTGAGATGAGTCTGCCGTAATTTTTTCTTTATTGGGCAGGAAGGTGTTGTCTTGTTTATGGTTTAAATACACATAACCTTTTTCACCATCAATTATAATTGATTCTCTGTTTTTTAGGCGGCTCGTGATTTCTTTCAGATTTGTGACTAGGGGAATGTTTTTCGATCTTGCAAGAATTGTACAATGGGAAAAGGCTGTTTGATCTTCAACAATTATGCCTTTTAGAAACGTTGAATCAAAATGAATTAAATCGTGAACGCTTAGTTCTTTTGCGCAGAGAATAAAAGGTTCTTGGCTAGCTTTTGCAGTTTTGTGTTGGTCAAAAAAAAACTGATCTAAATGCTTTAGGTCATCAATTTTGTGAATAAGCTGTTGATTGTTTTCCAGTTTTTTTAAGAAAAACTGGTGCGTTTTTATAATAGCTCTAGAAAAATTTTGTGTTTCAGACAAATAAGTCATAACCTTTTCTTGCCAAAGGGGATCTTGTAAAAAAAGCAGTTGGGTTTTTAAATGTTCTGCTTCAACGGGGCTAGCGCTTGCTAAAATCTCTTCGCAATAAATAATAGCTTTAGGTAAAAGTTTTTTAAAATTTTCAGAAGAATGTATGCTTGTGTTTTCTAGGTGCTTTTTAAAAAGTACTTTTCCTGCAGCAATGCCTGGAATCATGCCAGTACCACGTAAAATTTTTGGGTACGTTTTTTTTTTCCTGATAACCATAGGTTTTATAATCCCATTAAATGGTTTTTTGCTGAATCAGATAACATTCTTC
>CAYGPH010000005.1:0-42548 GCA_964351815.1 uncultured Verrucomicrobiales bacterium
GGCAAACGGGATCTAACGCCTTTTTCAAAGATCAACGCGCTTCAAAAGTTGGTGATGTTCTAACAGCCGAAATATCTATTAATCGCAGCCAATCAACGGAAATTTCACCTAACATTTCACGCAATAGCAGTTTAAATTCAACCGTGACAGAAATTATTGGCCACAAATTACCTTTGCAAAAGCGTATGGCAAGGGCACTACCTGGTAAACAAGAAAAAACCCCTGGTGTTATGGATAATTATTTAAACATGAACAGTAACCCATCCCATGCTGGTTCAGCAAAATACGATGTGAAAGATAACATGCAGTTCACCATATCAGTAATTGTTGAACAAATTTTGCCAAATGGAAACATGGTTGTTCATGGCCGCGATGAAATGCGATTAATGAATGAAATTCGTGAAGTAGAGCTACGTGGTATTATTCGTCGCCAAGATATATCTTCCAAAAACACCATATCAGGCAGTAAAATTTCACAACTTCGTGTAACCTATGGTGGCCGTGGAGACCTTACGGAATCGCAGGAACGCCCATATGGCCAGCAATATCTTGATAAAATTTTACCTTTTTAAGATTAAACAAAAAATTTAATAAAAAATTTACTAATTTAAATTTAAATTAAATTATACTTTTATTTGTTTGAAATTTATGCCATCGATATTACCCACATCAATGCAAATACACGGACAATCAAATAAGGTTGCCGAACAGTTAGTTAAGCACGCTCAGCAAAAAACCCAGCAAGGTGAACCAAATGATTTTTCAACCTTTATCAAAAATGATGCAAAAAATTTAATGAAAACTGCCCAGCAATCAGAATCTATGTTGCACAATTATTTCCAAGGAATAGGTAGTCTTGAGGAAATTGCTCCAGTTATAAAACAGGTCATGACAGAAATTGAAATTCGTTCAAAAATGGTATCTAGTTTTGCTGGCATCCTAAAAACCTTAACTTCTATGCAAATCTAAAAAATATACTAACTAAACTATTCCAGGTGTTCATGAAAAATTTTTGCTGTATTTCTGAAGAAACCGCTTGTAACGTTAAAATAGCAACTATTGTATATATAGAACTTATAGCTTTATGATTTTTAGCTAACCTAACATTATTGTGCGCTAAGAGAAAAAATTTTAAACACAAAAAAAACCAGCTTTGTAGCTGGTTTTTTTTATCTCAATATGCACAATTTTTAGTGGGCTAAAATTCCCAGCAAAAGTAGGGCAACGATATTAATAATTTTAATCATAGGGTTGATTGCTGGACCAGCTGTATCCTTATAAGGATCGCCCACGGTATCACCCGTTATTGATGCCATATGTGCTTCAGATCCTTTTCCACCATGGTGACCATCTTCTATGTACTTTTTCGCATTATCCCAAGCACCACCACCTGATGTCATGGATATGGCAACAAAAACACCGGTTACAATAGTTCCCATTAACATGGCGCCTAAGCAGGAAAAAGCTGCTGTTTTTGTGGCCACCGCATTGATAACAAAATATATCACCACCGGAGCAAGCACCGGAAGTATAGAAGGAACAATCATTTCCGTAATAGCCGAACGCGTAAGCATATCTACAGCAGCGCTATAATCTGGTTTTGCAGTACCTTCCATAATTCCTTTAATTTCACGGAACTGACGGCGTACTTCAACTACCACAGCGCTACCAGCACGACCAACGGCTTTCATGCACATTGATGAAAAAAGGTAAGGCAACATACCACCAATTAGCAAACCAACCAAAACATAAGGATCTTCTAAGTCAAAACTTACACTTAATGATGGAAAATAGTACTTAAGATCTTGCGTATAAGTTGCAAAAAGCACTAAAGCCGCCAAACCAGCAGAACCAATTGCATAGCCTTTCGTAACGGCTTTTGTTGTGTTTCCAACGGCATCTAGGGCATCGGTAATGGCACGAACACTTTTTGGCAATTCAGCCATTTCAGCAATACCACCAGCGTTATCTGTTACAGGACCGTAAGCATCTAGTGCTACAATAACACCAGCTAAAGATAACATTGTTGTAGCTGCCACGGTAATACCAAAAATTCCTGCCTGCATGTACGCAACCAGAATACCAACACAAATAACCAGAATTGGTAAGGCAGTTGCTTCCATTGATACGGCTAAACCTTGAATAATGTTTGTGGCATGGCCTGTTTCAGAAGCCTTAGCAACACTACGAACCGGACGATACGCGGTGGATGTGTAATATTCTGTAATCCAAACCAGTAGTCCAGTAACTAAAAGTCCAGTTAAACTGCAAATAAGTAGGCTGTTAACGTTAAAACTTAAGCCATTAATCACCATAGCTTCATCAATTGGCGCAAACATATGTGTTGTTACACCATAAATTAAAACACTTGAAACAACCGTTGCGGCGATTAAAGCTTTATAAAGCGCTTTCATGATGTTTTTATCTTTACCAACTTTTGCAAAGAAAGTACCAATTATACTACCAATAATACAAACAGCGCCAATAACAAGCGGGTAGAGCATAAACATATTTTGCAAATCGCCAGTGAAATAAATTCCAGCAAGCACCATGCCAGCTACAATGGTAACCACATAAGTTTCGAAAAGGTCTGCCGCCATACCAGCACAATCACCAACGTTATCACCAACGTTATCAGCGATAACAGCGGGGTTACGAGGATCATCTTCTGGAATACCAGCTTCAATTTTACCAACTAAATCGGCACCAACATCTGCTCCTTTGGTGAAAATACCGCCACCTAACCGGGCAAAAATAGATATTAAAGACGCACCAAAGCTTAAGGCAACCAATGCTTCCATCATGATTCGGCTATCTACACCATCATTTTTTAAGTAGAAAAAGAATAGTGAAACACCTAATAAACCAAGGCCAACAACTAACATACCTGTAATGGCGCCTGATTTAAATGCAACATTTAATGCTTCTACTAACCCGTTACGTGCAGCTTGGGCCGTACGCACGTTTGCACGCACGGATACATACATGCCAATATAACCTGCTAAACCAGATAAAAAAGCGCCAAGCACAAAGCCTATAGCAACTAATGTTGACAAAAAGTAGGCTAATAATCCTGCTATAACCACTCCAACAACTGCAATAGTGCCGTACTGGCGATTAAGGTAGGCATTAGCCCCTTCTTGAATCGCACTGGCAATTTCTTGCATGCGGTCTGTTCCAGCCGATTTTGAAAAAACACTGCTTGCGGCAAAAATGGCATAAACTATAGCCAAAACTCCGCTTCCAACAATAAGTAAGGTCGAAAACTCCATATTTTAAAATAACACTTAACGATTTATTAACGCAGTATACTTAATTTTTTGTTAAGCGTCTAACTTATCCTTTATCTTTTTTTCATTACAATTAAAACTAAGGTTTGTATTAGACTTTAACTTGAACAGTAATTATGTGTTTAAGACTTTTATTGGGGGTAAAATGTTATCAAAATTTTCTTTATTTTTTTCCTTGGTTATATTATCAACAACCTTTGTTCGTTTAGTCGCAAACTTTCCTGTGCAAAAATCATCATCTTTTGAAAGAACACGTTTAGAATTTGTTTCTGGTTCTGTTGTAGCAGAAAATACCCACAAGGATTTCACACCCCAGCTAGAACAAGGTGCGGAAAAAGGCCGTTCTCTTTTTTCTTTTAACTCAAATGCACCTGAATTTTTCCCAGCGAGTGAGGCTGCAAAAATGAGCAGTGAGAAATTATACTCAGATACTCCTGTGAATACTCAACCTTATATTTCTAATAATACAACGGATCATAAGGATACTTTTACAGATAAATATAACACCTTAAAAAGCCTAGGCATTTAAAATGATCACCCCAAAGTATTCTATGAATCGCAAAAACATTGTAGATTATAGTAAGCGCTAAAACACAAAAAAACTTCCCATGGTCCCAAAAAAAATTCCCCACATACCAAATAAGAATTTATGGAGCTATTCATGGGAGGATGCTGTTTGTGAATTTGTACAGAAATTGTTTTAACCACCTCAAAATTGCAGTAGGTTTTTTTCCTTACGAAACCTAGGTATTTATGGGTCTCTACATCAGGTGCTTTCTTGCTAATCTTTGAGCATATATAACTGATGATGGGGGATGCGCAAATTTAAGCGCATATTATTATTTTCTTGTTCATGGCTAACAACAAAGCCTTTCTGCCAACACCACCCATATTGTGGATAGGTTTTTACAGGTAAGGAGAGATTTAGGTGCACCCATTGTCGTTCAAGTTCTTTGAATAATCTCCTTTTTAGTTGTTTAAACCCCTGGCCTGTTTTTGCAGATATATAAATGTTATCCCTATTGCCAATGATATTTGGCTGTTCATTTTCTTGCAATTGATCACATTTGTTAAATACGTTAATGATGCGGCTGTTATTGCGGTTTACCCCAATCCTATCAAGCACTGATAACACATGATCGGCGTGTAAATCCTTTTCTGGGTTGGTAATATCCTGCACGTGCAAAATAATATTAGCAAAACGAACTTCTTCTAAGGTACCAGAAAATGCAGCAATAAGTTCTGTTGGCAAATCTACGATAAAGCCAACCGTATCTGATAGAATTGCCCGATGAACATAGCAATTATTTTCAATGTCTATTTGTCTTAGGGTTGAATCTAGGGTTGCGAAAAGCTTGTTTTCAGCATAAACATTTGCATGAGAGAGTTTATTAAAAAGGGTTGATTTCCCTACGTTTGTATATCCAACCAGGGCAATAACATTTTCATCTTGGCGTTTCTTCCGGTGTTCAGTACGCATTTTTTTAATATTAGCTAAGCGCTTTTCCAAGGACTGGATTTTTTCCCTGATAATTCTGCGGTCAAGTTCAATTTGCTTTTCACCGGGGCCCGAAGCAAAGCCCCTGCCACCGCGTTGCCTTTCAAGGTGGGTCCAGGCCCTAACTAGCCGGCCCCTTTGATAATTAAAGGATGCAAGTTCCACTTGCATTTTACCTTCAGCAGTTGTCGCGCGTTTAGCAAAAATTTCTAAAATTAAGCCGGTTCTATCTATAACCTTTACTTTCAGCTTATTTTCTAAATTTCGCTGGTGTAATGGCGATAAACTTGCATTTATTACAACTAGTTTAATGTTTTCGCTTTTTATAACCTCTGCCAAGTGATCTACTTGCCCAGACCCTAAATAAAGTGCGGGGTGAATTTTTTTAAGGGTTATGGTGTTTTTGTAAAGCACTTCAAGGTCAATTGTATTTGCAAGCTCGTTTAATTCCTCAAGACCAGCATTACGATCGCGAATATCTTTTATGTGATGAATATTGATGATGGCAGATAAAAAAGGGTTGGGTTTGGTCATATTTATTTATGCAAGGCCGTTATAGCTATCGTTGAAAATATATCCAGAAAATATGATGGTTTAATCACGAGTAAAGCCATTATTATTAACACGAAAAGTGTAACGGATAAAACTAAAAAATAATTTTTTCCTAAGGATAATGTTTCATTATCTTTTTTGTCATCATCGCTAAAGGCTAATTTTTTTAATATATAAATGTAATATCCAGCACTTATAACCGATGAAATAACAATACACAGCGCCAAGAAAAATGATGAACGGTTAAATACAGCTTGCAACATATAAACCTTTGCAAAGAAACCTGGTAATGGCGGAATACCAGCTAAGGAAAAAATAAACACAATAAAAGCTAAATATGGAATTGTGGGGATTTTTCTAAGTTTTTTAAGGTCGGACACATAGGTTATTTCAAAGTTCCATGTGTTTACCCATCCAAGGATCACTAAAATTCCAAAGGTTGTTAAAACGTATGTGAACAGATAAAAGAGAATTGCTTTTAAGCCTAAATCACCGCCAACGGTAAAACCAATAACTAAAATACCCATATTCATAACCGTACTATAGGCAAGTAAGCGGTATATATTTTTTTGCTTTAACGCTGTAATACTGGCCCAAAACATTGTGATAATACCAAAGATTGCAAAAAGGTAACGCCAAAAGGTAAATAAACCATAAAATGGATAACTTAAAAGCTGAATTAAAACGAAGGTAGTAATAATTTTTGGCATCGTATTAATAAATAGTATGGCTGCGTGCTGTTTTGTTTGGAAAATATCCGTGATCCAAGAATGAAAGGGAATTAAAGGCAGCTTAATGCATAGGGAAATCAGCACAAAAACCACGCCTATGATAGCACCAGCGTGGTCTAAATCGTAAATGATAGAATCGAAGAAGTAAAAAAGTGAATTAAAAGAACAGGTTCCAGAAAAACCATAAATCAAGCTAATTCCAAAAAGCATAATCACGGAACTAATTGCGCCATAGGAAAAGAACCTTACACTTGCTTCTGCATTTAACAGACAATCCCTATCTTGTAAGGATAAAATATACTGGCACAAATGGGAAAGTTCTATACCTATAAATAATATGAGCAAGTGGTTTGAAGTAACGGCAACAGCTCCACCTATGGTGCTTAAGGAAAATAGTACAAGCCATTCAAGTTTTTTTTGATAAGAGGTCACCAAAAAGCGGCTAAAAGGATAAAGCAATATTCCCGCCACCAGGTATATCAGCACACGTGCATAGGATGTGTAGTCGGACCCATAAAACATGCCATTCCAATGTACTTGTTGTGTCTTATCGTTAACCGCTATTAAAAAAGCTGCTAGAAAAAACAAGGCTACAAAGAAAATAGTTAAAGAATTTAAATTTTGGTCTTTTTTGAAAAGATAAAATATTAACGAAATACACGTGGTAAATGCCAGAAATATCTCTGTTAATGAAGTGATAGCAGAAAAAAAACTAGGAAGCATTATAAGTCACAGTGTTGAAAGGTTTAATAGTATGGTTGTATTCACTTAGTACCGCACGTGAATGGCGACGAATAGGGCTTAATATAAAGTTTGGGTAAATACCAATTCCAAAGCTTAATAACACAAAAAAATACAAACAAATCCTTTCAGGTAATGTTAGCGCAAGACTAATTTTTTGTTCATGGGAATTTATTGTGTTACTTATTGCATGTGAAACACTGCCAAAAAAAGCCTTTTTTACAAATCTTAACATATAACCAGCCGATAATATTACCCCTAAAACTGCAAAACATACAGCAATTGGGTAATTTTGGAACGCCCCTAAAAACACTAAAATTTCTCCGATAAAGCTTGCACTGAAAGGGAGTGCTATTGAAGCAAATACTAATGCACCAAAAAGAATTGTAAATTCTGGCATAATGCTAGCTATACCAGAAAGCTTTTGTAAATCACGTGTTTTAAAACGTTGGTAAATAATACCGATGGAAAAAAATAACCCTGCAGAAACCACACCATGGCTTAACATAATAACGATGGCACCATTTAAACTATCATGGTTTACGGCAAAAATACCAATTATTGCTGTTCCCATATGTGCAATTGATGAATATGCGATAATTTTTTTTATATCATTTTGTCCCAAGGCTATAAAAGACGCCCATAGGGTTCCAACAACGCCTAATGTTAGTAGTATCGGAATGTATTCAATAGTTGCCTGGGGAAAAATAGGAATGTTAATACGTATGAAACCGTATAGGCCAAGTTTAAGAAGAACTCCAGCAAGAATCATAGATCCGCTAGTAGGTGCTTCTACGTGTGCATCAGGTAGCCATGTGTGAAAAGGGAAGAGTGGTACTTTTACGGCAAATGATGCAAAGAAACACCAGAACAGAAATTTTTGATTCTCTGTGTTTAAAACTAAATCCTTTAAATCAAAAAAACTAGACCCTTGCATCAGCGTATAAAGCTTTATGATACCCACTAACATTAAAACAGAACCGGCAAAGGTAAATAGGAAAAATTTCATCGCTGCATAATTGCGGTTTGGTCCACCCCATATACCAATAATAAAATACATAGGTATAAGCACACCCTCAAAAAAAAGGTAGAAAACAAATAGGTCGTTGGCTAAAAAACTTCCATTAATAAAGGTTTGCAGAAGAAAAAGTAATGAAAGAAAGTTCTTTTTTCCGTTTTCTATAGCTCTTGATGCGGAATATATAACAAAAAAGAATAAAATATTTGTAAGGCTAACCATTAGTAAGGATAAGTTATCCAAACCTAATTCAAAGGCAATGTTAAAGGCAGGTATCCAAGTGTAATTTTCAATAAATTGAAAATGTGGGTTATAATTATCAAACTGATACACGATAAAAATGTTTAGAATCAAGGTTATAGATCCTATAAATATTGCAAGAACTGTTACATTGTTTTTAAACTTTGATGAACTAACAGCACACAATAAAGAGCCTAATAAAGGTACAAATAAAAGCAGGGAAAGAACAGGAATATTCATACTTTGCCAAGATACCTTTTCATTATACTTACAACCTCTGGGAAAAATTGTATGATGATAAAACCAAAAAGGATACCAATTAAAGCCAAAACTACCCAGATAAAATATTCTTGCATATTACCCGTATGAAAACGTTTCATTTTGTTTGAAAACTTCGAAGCAATTTTTGCTATCCCATCGGCGCCATATTTATCAATAACTTGGTGTTCACCATTAAAATATAATTTTTCACCAAAAGTTTCCATTTGCCTTGCAAAGCTATCATAGATTTTATCAAAGTATCCCTTGTTAAGGGAAAAACTGTAAAGTTTCGGTATTTTTTTTACAAGACAATCTACTTTTTTAAATTCTTTATCATAAAGCCAAACAACTAAAGCAGCGCCAATTGCTCCTGCGACTAACGGTAAGTACTTTATAAACCAAAGAACATGGTGCGGAACTTTATGAACAACTAAACTTGCCCAAACTTTTGAAGAAATTGGAAACTTTACAAAAACTTCATAGCCATAGTATCCCGCAATAACAGAGCCAACGCATAAAAGAATTATTGGTATTTTCATTAATAAACCCGGGGCATGAATATGTGCTGCCACATGATCATTCGATCGAAACGTGCCAAAAAACACATAATATATTAATCGCCAACTGTACAATGCCGTTAACAGGGCAGCAAACACAAAGGTTGCCGCAAAAAAACCAGCACCATAAACTTGCGAATCAAAAATAGCTTCCATAATGAAATCTTTTGAATAATACCCAGCAAAAAGTGGTGCTCCAGTTAGGGATAGTGTTCCAATAAGCATGCAATAATAGCTAAATGGTTCAAGTTTTCTAAGGTTGCCCATTTTTGTAATGTCTTGTTCATTTGACATGGCATGGATTACAACGCCTGCACCTAAAAATAGCAACGCCTTAAAAAAAGCGTGGGTAAAGAGATGAAAGAAAGCAATAGTGTATGCACCGGCACCGCAGGCCATAAACATCATGCCAAGTTGACTACAAGTTGAATATGCAATTATTTTTTTAATATCATTTTGTGTAAGCCCAACTATTCCTGCAAAAATACATGTTATTGCACCAACGGAAATCGTTAGAAATTCAGCCATAGGTGAATGTACTATTAAAGTGCTAAAACGAATTAATAAATATACACCAGCAGTTACCATTGTTGCCGCATGCAATAAAGCAGAAACGGGTGTTGGCGCAGCCATTGCATCAGGTAACCATACATGCAATAGAATCTGCCCAGATTTTCCCATAGCACCTATCAGCAAAAGTATGCAGATACTATCTATAATTGGTGAACTAACTATATATTGGCTATCGTGTATAATATCCAAAATGTTTAATGTATGAAAATGCATTAAAATTAGTGCCATGGCAATAATCAGGGCGGCGTCGCCAATGCGATTGATAACAAAAGCTTTCATGGATGAGTAAGCAGGAGATGCATTTTTATACCAAAATCCTATAAGTAAATACGATGCAAGGCCAACCCCTTCCCATCCACAAAACAACTGTAACAAGTTTGGAGCAGAAACCAAAAACAGCATCGCAAAAGTGAAGAAGTTTAGATAACAAAAGAATCGCATCGCATCTTTTTCTTCTTTCATGTATTCCAACGAATAAAGGTGCACAAGTGCAGAAATAAACGTGATGATAAGTATCATACTTAGATTCAGGCCATCTATAAACAATCCCCAGTTTTCATTTATAGTGTTTGACTTTATCCAAAGGAAAAAATTTATCGAAATACTTTCCTTGAACACAAAGGGAATTAAAAGCAAACTGCAAATAAACGCAAAAAAAATAGATGCTACTGAAATTCTCTTTTTAATATCTGATCCCGTATTTCTTTCAATAAGACAAAACAAACTGCTAGCGAGTGGTAAAAATATGCAAAGGCATGCTAGGAGATTTTGAGACACTAAATTTTATTTTTGCATATTATTAAAATTTTATGTTTTTTTTGAAAAAAAATCTAGGTTTTCTCGCTGTTTTCTATAAATTTTCTTAAAAAAATTAACTAAAATAACAAAAAAAAGCGTAAACATGAATTTTGTGCATATAAAATTGATCCTCAAAAGTGCTTAAGGTTATCACTCATAAACTTAATTTTGCACTTGCATGACACTTTATTCATGAACCATGAACACACAGGTTAAGGAAAAAAAGCATTCATTTTTTTATCTAAAATAGCTTGTTACAATACTATAACCATAAAGATGGGTAATTTTTTGCTTTGAACATTTTTATTTTGCAAAAGATCCAAACCATGTGAACTTGTAACAAATCTATAAAGGGGCGTTGAACCGAATCTTAAGCCATGCTAAATTTAAATTTCATTATTTTAAGTAATTTTTATGGATATTCTGCCGATCGTTATTATTGAAAGCCAAAGGTTCCCAACGGTGACAGACGTTTGGTATGAACACGCCCATGAATCACTGGTAAAAAAAGGTTATCAAGTTAGTCGTATAAGTGTGCCACAGGCGTTAGACATTCCTCAGGCTTTTAAAATGCTATGTGAAACATCGCATCATCCGGAAGCAGGCCACCTAAACATGCCGCAGGGGTATTTACTTTTTGGTGTCAACTACCAGGGTGAAACTACCCAAGATGAACATTTTCTAATGTTGCAACAGATAATCGAGTTACAAAAAACCTACCCCGTTATAACTGCACAGGTTTGTGCTTTTGAATCGCAAGCTGACAAGCTACAGGGGTTAGGAAAAACCCTTGAATATAAGGTTGATCTTGCTTTAACCTCATTACACCATTTGATTAATTTGCAAAAAAAAATCTGGGACATTAATTAAATTCCCATGGCAAATACACAAAATAAATCCTTATCGCCTAGGCATCTAGCTAGAGTGGCTGCTGTGCAGGCTGTCTATCAAATTGAACAGAATCCAGCACAAAAAGAGGTGTTTATTAATCAAGATTTTTCTTCTGAAAGCAGTCTTGATCTTTTTGAATTACCTGCTCAGCCAAATATACCTTTATATACAGCCCTTACATCAGGATTAGTTGGTAATCTGGCAAAATATGACGACATCATTCGTATGCAATTAAGTACTAATTGGAAAATTGAACGTCTACCAAGTATAAGCCGTGCAATTTTGCGCTGTGCCTGCTTTGAGTTTGATGTAGAAAGTGCTACCGATTCTGCTGTGATTATTAATGAATATGTGGAAATTGCTAAAAGCTTTTTAGAAAATAAAGATGTAAAATTCATTAATGGTATTCTCGATAAATTAAGCAAGCAACTAAGAAAAGCCGAGATATTGTCGTAAATCTTATTGTTATGCCTTTCCTATTGGGTAGGCTACAGGTGAATCATCACAGAACTTAAGGAATATCACAGGCAATACTAAAAGTTATAGGTTTAGTGGCAAGGTTTTTTAAGATTTGAAACTCTATTACGCGAAAATTATTTATGTTTTTCGCTTAAAAAATTATCGATATCTGCCTTTGATTGAGAAACAAAAAATATCAAATAATATGTGTTTTCATCGTCTGTAAAATTTTTTTTCATAACAACACTGTATTGTTGAGATTCTTTTTTTATTCTTTTGCCTTTTTCTGTGGCTTCATAATCAAAACGAAATGGATATGCTGTAAATGTGTTTAATTTCGCAACAGTTTTAGCATTTTCAACAACACCAATAATCTGTCGGTTGTATATTTCATGTAACATAGAAGAAAAAATATGTACCTTTCTAGATAATTTGCTGGAAACTTCTATAATTGTTGGATAACAAGAATTTGTTACATAAACTTCCCCATTTTGAATAGCCTTATTCATTGCATTAAAGGCTTTTTCTAAATCTTTTTTTTCCTTGGGCCAATGCTTATTAACAAGATTTTCAAAACTATTAAACTTGACTGGATCCTGAGATGCAAAGCTTTGAAAAAGATTAAAACTAACAATGAGGCTAAAAAATAGGTATTTCATGGAAAAAAAGATAATCATTTTGTTAAATTGTAACAAAAAAAGGTGGGCTTATGTCTATATTTTTTTTATCCTGTAAAGATAAACATAATTAAAAGTACTTTGCCAATGGATTGGGATCGCCTACGCATATTTCACGTTGTCGCCCAAGCAGGCAGTTTAACAGAAGCAGGGTATCGTCTCAATGTTAGTCAATCTGCCGTGTCTCGCCAAATTAGTTCTTTGGAAAAAGAACTGAGCACAACACTTTTTGTTAGACATCCAAGGGGTTTAGCTCTTACGGAAACTGGAGAGCATTTATTTAAAACAACCCAAGAGATTTTTAGCCAGGTAAATGCCATAAGTACAGTTATTCGAGAAACAAAAGATAGTATTTCTGGAAGCCTAAAAATAGCAACAACCGTTGGTATAGGTTCCGTTTGGCTAGCTTCGCGGTTAGGTGATTTTATTGAACAATATCCAGATATCCATTTAGATGTAAAACTAACGGATGAAGAAGTAAATTTTTCCTTAAGGGAAGTAGATGTTATTCTTAATTATCACCAACTGCAAAATCACGACCAAGATATTGTTCAGGAGGCATTATCAACAATCAACATGGGTGTTTATGCAAGCAAGAAATATCTTGAGGCCCATGGAACACCAAAGAAGCCAGAAGATCTTGATAAACATCGTATAATAGCTTTTGGAAGCCAGGGTGCACCTGCTGATAATGCAAATTGGTTATTACGCCTGGGCCTTAAGGCAGGATCTATTCGATCTCCATTTTTAAGTATTAATAATGCCTACGGAATGTTACAAGCTGCGAAACAAAACGTTGGCATTGCATTTTTAGCTGATTTTATAGCCCGCGATCATGAAGAACTTGTTCAATTGTTTGAAGCAATACCGACACCAAAAATGCAAATGTACTTAACATACCCTAAGGCATTAGAAAGCATTGGCAGGCTTGGGGCATTTAGGAATTTCTTAATTACCCAGTTAAAATAGATTTATTAAGAAATTTTACTAGGAAGGCGTTTTCACAAAGGTTATTTGAAGACTTGTGATCACAATCACCTATATGGTTCAAAAAACCCACGTCTATTTTATTATCTAAAAGAAACCTAAACCCACCTTTAAAAGTATGGCATACACGTGCTTGTATTTCATTTATTTTGTAGTGTTTTTGTAAAAAATTCTTGGTGCCCAAAATGGATTCTCCAGTCCCAACTAAATCATCTAGAATAAGAAAATTTTCTGTTACAGGAATCACCATGCTTTTTTCAAAAAAGGATAACATAATCCCTTTATCTGTGCGCTTCTTGTGAAGTAATATATATGGTAATTTAAATTCAGTAGCCAAAGCCTTTACAAGGTTTTTTCTACCTGAATCTGGAGCAACCAAGGTATAGCATTTGTTTTGCTGCTGAGATAATTCTAATTGAAGCCAAGGTGTTAAAAGATCAATATTTTCTATGCCATCGATATTTTGGTGAGCATTGAGCGTATAAATTTTTAACGATGGATTGCCTCTTCGAAAGAGATTTAGCAGGCTTATAGCATTATTTTTTTCTCGCAAATAAGGAAAATATGGAAGAAAAAGTTTTTCAACATAAACGCGATCCATATAAATTAAAAGCGGGGCTAATTCTTGGAAGTTAGCTTGGAAACGAACGGTTAAAAGTTGAATAGATTCCTTAGTTTCAAAGAATTTTGCTTCATTGGTTGCAAAAAAATTATAGAACTTTTGAAAGTCACGTGAAAAAATTTTATTTGCCCATGGCACGGTATTCGGATCACATAAGAACATAGGCAAAAAAATTATTATAATAATGGTAAACTTACCATTTTAATTAAATTTTTGTTAATACTTTCTGCGCTAGTTTGAATAAGATAAACAGTGAAGAAAGCATTATGTACCTTGCCTTAATAACAATTAGCTTTTCAATAATGTTAACCTTTGTTGCAAAAAATTTTGATAACGATAACTATAAATTTAAAGAGTCGAATATTGTTCATGCTCTAAAAAAAGTAGGTAAATAAAAATTATAAATAATTTTAGGGAGTTTCTTATTAAACCCTAAAATAAAAAAATTTTAGAAAAATGTGTTTGAAAATTTCATAGATTTGTTATAGTAGAAAAGTATAACTATTTTTCATAAAGGGAATTCGATGAAAAAAACTCTACTATCCAAGAACACTTTGCTATCCGGTGCTCTGGCTCTATTTCTCGTTGGCTGTGAGTGTACAGATGTATGCGAAAGCCTAGACGCAGGCGCTTCTGCAGCTCCTGGTACACCAGCACATTTTTCACAAACTGTAAAAGATCGTGTATTTTTTAAATTTGACGAATCAAGTGTACCTATGGAAGCTGAAGATACCGTTAAAGCACAAGCTAGTTGGTTAAACGTTTATGGTTCAACAACTGCAACCGTTGAAGGTCATTGTGATGAGCGCGGAACTCGTGAATATAACTTAGCGTTAGGTGCACGTCGTGCGAACTCATTGAAAAGAAAACTTGAAGGTTTTGGCGTTGCAAGCAGCAGACTAAAAACAGTTTCCTATGGTAAAGATAAACCACAGGTAATGGGTAATACGGAAGAAGCTTATGCAGAAAACCGTACTGCGATTACAAGCATAAATTAAATAGATATTTTTATTTAATTAACCCGCAACATACAGTTGCGGGTTTCTTTTTATCTCCACATAGATTATAAATCGAAGTAAGGCTTAAAAAAATATGACTTATGAAAATTAATGCAAACGATATCCGCGTTGGTAATGTAATAGAACACAACAAAAAACTTATGGTGGTCACCAAAACAGAACATGTGCAGCCAGGAAAAGGTGGCGCATATATGCAAGTAGAAATGAAGGGTTTGTTAGAACCTACAAAGCTTCATGAACGCTTTCGTTCAGCCGAAACCGTTGAAAAGATTTACCTAGAAAATTTACCCTATCAATTTCTTTATCAGGAAGGTGATAACTTTGTCTTTATGGATGAAACAACCTATGAACAAATTTCATTACATAATGATTTTGTAGGCGACGCTAAAGTGTATCTTCAAGATGGTATGGTGATTGAACTTTCCATGTATGAGGGTAAGCCCCTATCGGTAAACCTTCCAGAAACAGTAGTTTTAGAGATTAAAGAAGCTGATGCCGTTGTTAAAGGCCAAACGGCAAGCTCTTCCTATAAACCTGCAATTTTAGAAAATGGGTTGCGCATTATGGTTCCACCTCACATCGGAACGGGGACAAAGGTTGTTGTTCGTACAAGCGATAATGCCTATATGGAACGGGCAAAATAATGAACAATTTAAGTTTTCAAGGTGCGCCGAATTCTGCCTTAGTGAATGTAATGGCAAAAGCAGCTTTAAAAGCTGCAAAATCCCTATTGCATGATTTTTCTGAGGTTGAACGTTTGCATGTTACCCGTAAAGGTTTGCATGATTTTGTTACCAGTGCTGATCAACGATCTGAGAGTATACTCCTGCGCGAACTGCAAAAAGCACGACCAAAGTTTGGTTTTTTAAGTGAAGAAGCTGGCAGTGATGAAGGTTCAGATCCGCGTCATCGTTGGATTATTGACCCCTTGGATGGCACATCAAACTTTATGCATGGGCTGCCACAATTTGCCATTAATATTGCCCTTGAATTTGACAATGAAATTATTGCTGCCTTAAGCTATGACCCCATAGGTGATGAAACTTTTTGGGCAGAAAAAGGAAAGGGAGCCTTTTGCAACCATAGGCGTTTGCGTGTCGTGGATCGTGAACAGGAACGTTGGCTGATCGGCTTACAATTTGATCACCCTGCGATTACAAAAATAAAGCCCCATGTGCTTGGGCTTCGCTATAGTGGTTCAAGTGTATTAGACCTTGCCTATTTGGCTGCAGGTCGATTAGATGGTTTACATTTTCAAAATTTATGTCCTTGGGATTGTGCAGCTGGTTGTCTTTTGTTACAAGAGGCTGGTCACAAAGTTATTGATACCCATGATCAAGATGCTGAAATGATTAACTTTAAAAAAGAAAAATTATCACTAATTTGTGGTGCTGAACCCGTAGCCAACTTTTTACAAAAGCAAATTATTTAAGAAATATCTAAAATAGTAAAATTTAAAGGTTTAAATATTCATGTTTAGGTTTTTTGTAGTGTTTTATTAATATCCTGCACAGCTTTCGCACCTAGGGTAATAAAAAAACCTTGTAATTTTTATTAATAAGGACTACATAGTCATCAGCAATACATGATAAATGGTATTTCTAATGACTATGTTAAGCAGCCTTAATAAAAAACAAAAAGAAGCTATTGGTTTACTTCAGGTTGGTACTTTCCTTGAATATTTTGACCTAATGCTTTATGTGCATATGGCCGTTCTTATGAATGAGCTTTTTTTTCCAAAAACTGACCCTAAAACAGCAAGTTTGCTTGCAGCCTTTGCCTTTTGTTCGACTTATGTGTTAAGGCCTTTTGGGGCCATGATTTTTGGCTATATAGGTGATAATATTGGCCGCAAAGCTACCGTGGTTATTACAACAATGATGATGGCCCTAAGCTGTATCGTTATGGCTAACTTACCTACCTATGCGCAAGTTGGAATTACTGCTGCTTGGATGGTTACTATTTGTCGAATTATTCAGGGTATGTCGTCTATGGGCGAAATTATGGGGGCACTTATCTATATTACCGAAATTATAAAGCGGCCTTTGCAATATCAAATGGTGTCGCTAATATCTTTATCAGCTTCCATAGGCACAATGTTTGCCCTTGCTGTGGCAACGCTTGTTACGCGCGCTGGGCTAAATTGGCGTATGGCCTTTTGGGTTGGTGCTTGTATAGCTGTTATTGGTTCAGTAGCCCGTACCCGTCTAAGGGAAACACCAGAATTTTTGCAAGCGAAAGAAAATAAGAAGAAACGCCAAGAAAAATTTATTAAAGAAGAAACCACCAAAAACAATCAAAGTAGTAAAACCAGCAAAAATCTTATGGCTTATTTTGCTGTTGAATGTTCCTATGCCCTGACTTTTTACTTAACGTTCATTCACCTATCCAGAATTCTAAAAACAATGGGCTATACGGCCAACGATATTATTTTTCATAATTTTTGGTTGTCCCTTGTTGCCATTTTGTACAACATTATTACTATCTACTTAAGCACAAAGTATCACCCATTAAAAATTTTAAAAACCCGTGGTTTGTATGGTATTGGGTTGTTTTTATTGGTACCTGTTTTACTATCACACGTAAGCAGCCTTTGGCACCTTTTTGCAATACAGTTTCTTCTTTTAATCTATCGCGGTGGTGCAACACCTGCCGATTCAATTTTTATTGAACATTTTAAGGTACAGAAACGCTTTACGCTGATCACTTTTAATTATGCCTTATCGCGTGCTTTTATGCATATTATTTCTGCCCTTGGGCTTGTATATTTAACCGATTGGTTTGGCCACTATGGCCTATGGATTATTGGCGTACCGATTTCCATAGGCTTTGTTTTTGCTGTCAGGCATTTTCAAGTACTTGAAGCGCAAGCACCAATTTCACCAAGGTGCAACCACGAAAAAACTGCAGCTTAGCAGTACTAAAAAATACTATTTTACAGCTTTTTTGTAATCAAAAAAAATCTTATAAGCAAAAGATTACATTTTCTTAGCTAGTTCATCAAATGCCTTAAGTTTAATAAGAACTTTTGGGAGCTCATGCAAGGGTATCATATTTGGGCCATCACTTGGGGCATTATCTGGATCTTGGTGTGTTTCCATAAATACACCAGCAATGCCTGTGGTAATAGCACAATTAGCTAATATGGGTGCATATTCCCGTTGACCACCAGATTTTTCGCCCAAACCACCAGGCTGCTGCACCGAATGGGTAGCATCAAAAATAATTGGGTACTGGGTTTGCTTCATAATAACCAGGCTGCGCATATCACTAACCAGTGTATTGTAGCCAAAGCTAGCACCACGTTCGCATAGCATAAAGTTTTGATAGCCAAAGCTTTCCATTTTACGCACTATATTTTGCATATCCCATGGGGCTAGAAACTGCCCTTTTTTTATATTAATTAATTTTCCAGTATCGGCAGCTGCAGCTAATAAATCCGTTTGGCGGCATAAAAAAGCAGGAATTTGTAATACATCTATGACTTCCTTAATAATATGGCACTGTTCTGGACTGTGCACATCGGTAATTACTGGACAACCAAATGTATGACGAATCTCTGCAAAAACATCCATACTTTTATCTAAACCTAAACCTCTTTCAGCGGTTGCACTTGTGCGATTGGCCTTATCAAAGCTGCTTTTAAAGATAAAAGGTATTTTTAGTTCGGTGGTTATACTAACCAATTTTTCTGCCATCATGAGCGCATGATCGCGACTTTCCATAACGCAAGGGCCTGCAATAAGCGTAAAAGGCAATTGATTTCCAATTTTTAGCTGATTTAGGGTAAGTACTTTCATAAGTTTCAAACTATATTTAATATAAATTTGCTAGTACACTAGCGAAACACACTGGGTTTTAAAACCTAAATCATGTAACATTTAGAAATAAAAAAGAATATTTAAAAAAATGTTTACCAACACACAAAATCCACTTACGGCAATTGGTCGCTTATTCTTAAGTTTTGTTGACCAACTTGGCGTTTTAAGTATATTTATTTTTCACACGCTGCGTTATGGCCTTAGGCCCCCTTACTATGGCGGGCAAATTTTAAAACAAATGCTGTTTATAGGTTATTATTCCTTACCAGTAGTGGGTTTAACCGCTATTTTTACGGGTATGGTATTAGCTTTACAAAGCTACACTGGATTTTCGCGCTTTTCTGCAGAGGGTGCGGTAGCAACGGTTGTTGTTTTATCGATGACACGAGAACTTGGGCCTGTATTAGCTGGCCTTATGGTTGCTGGCAGAGTTGGCGCTTCCATAGCCGCAGAAATTGGCACCATGCGGGTTACGGAACAAATTGATGCCCTATACACCCTTTCAGCTAATCCATTTCGTTACCTTGTTTTCCCAAGGGTGCTAGCAGGTGCTACAATGTTGCCCTTACTTGTCATTGCAGCGAACCTGATTGGGGTAATGGGTGGTTACCTGATTGGTGTACATGAACTTGATTTTAATGGTGGCAATTATATGCACCAAACTTTAAAATACTTAGAAATTCAAGATGTGACCTCTGGTTTAATTAAAGCATCAGCTTTTGGTACCATAATTAGTATTATGGGCTGTTACCATGGTTATCATTCTGGCCGTGGCGCAGAAGGTGTAGGTCGTGCCACAACCAATGCTGTGGTTTCATCATCTATTTTTATTTTATTTATGAACTATGTGCTAACCACTATACTCTTTGAAAGATAAACTATGCCTTCAAAACCAATCATACATGTTAAAAATGTTCACAAATCTTTTGGAGATAATCACGTTCTTAGGGGCATTGACCTAAAATTGAACCATGGTGAATCTTTTGGGGTCATTGGTGGTTCTGGCACAGGAAAATCAGTATTAATTAAATGTATTTTAGGCATTATTCGTGCTGATATGGGTGAAATTTTAATTAACGGTGAAAATATTGTTGGTGCTAAAAGTGCTAACCGCCAGCGCTTAATCTCAAATTTTGGTATGCTTTTTCAAGGTGGCGCATTATTTGATAGCTTAACGATTGGACAAAATATTGCTTTTGGCTTGGTTCATGGCCACAGAATTGATAAACGCGAAGCACGCAAAATTGCTGAAGAAAAAATTGAAGCTGTGGATTTAGATCCACGTGTAATAGATATTTTTCCGGCTGAACTTTCTGGTGGTATGCAAAAACGTGCAGCTTTGGCTAGGGCGATTGCGACAAACCCAAAGGTAATATTCTTTGATGAGCCAACTGCCGGCCTTGACCCAATCGTGAGCGGTACGATTAATGCCCTTATTCGACGCTGCGTTAGTGACTTAGGTGCTAGCGCAATCACTATCACCCACGATATACCTTCCTTAAGGGTTATTGCTGATAGAGTTGGCTTATTATTTAAAGGTGAACTTATTTGGCGTGGAGAAATTGCTGATATTGATAAAACTGACAACCCATATATGCGGCAGTTTATTGATGGTAACCCCCATGGTCCTTTTACCGATAGTAGTGACAAAAAAGCAGAAACATAATGAAATCTAAAGTACTTTTTGTTTGCCAGGAGTGTGGTGCCACCCACAACCGCTGGAATGGCAAATGTGAAGGTTGTGGTGCATGGAACAGTTTGCAGGAAGAAATACAGTCAGGACCCCGTTTAAAAGCGACTAAAGCCCCTACACTTAACACCCAAACAATAGATGATTGTTTGGCTAATGACAAAGATGATCAGCGCTTAATTACGAATATTTCAGAACTTAATAGGGTCTGCGGTGGTGGAATAGTTGCAGGATCAGTGCTACTAGTAGGTGGTGACCCAGGCATAGGGAAATCTACCTTACTGTTACAGCTGGTTGCAGATATTGGCGCAAAGCACTCTTGTTTATATATTTCCGGAGAAGAATCCGTTAAACAACTTGCGATGCGTGCCAAGCGTATGGGTGTTGCAGCACCACATTTAGAAATTGCCAGTTCAACAAGTTTGGAAGAAATAATAAATGCCATTGGAAAAAGCATGCCAAAGCTTGTGGTTGTTGATTCCATTCAAACAATTAGTGCAGATAGCCTTGATGCAGCAGCAGGTTCCGTTAGCCAAGTGCGTTTATGTTCGCAAAATTTAATTCACCTTGCGAAAGCAAAAAATATTGCGATTGTGATTGTTGGTCATGTAACAAAAGAAGGGAATATTGCTGGACCAAGGGTGCTAGAACACATGGTGGATACTGTTCTTTACTTTGAAGGCGATCGCCATCATGATTTTCGTATTTTAAGGGCTGTAAAAAACCGTTTTGGAGCCACAAATGAAATTGGTTTATTTACGATGGAACAACAGGGTTTAATGGAAGTTAAAAATCCATCGGAAATTTTTTTAAGTGATCGCCCCGAAAATATAAGTGGAACAGCTGTTTTTGCAGGTATTGAAGGTACTCGGCCTGTTTTATGTGAAATTCAAGCCTTGGTAGCAAAAAGCTACTTAAATATGCCAAGACGCACGGCTGTTGGCTGGGATAACGGCCGTTTGGCCATGATTTTAGCAGTACTTGAAAGCCGGGCAGGCTTTAGCTTTGGCCCAATGGATGTGTATTTAAACGTTGTTGGTGGCCTAAAAATTACGGAACCTGCAGCAGATTTAGCAGTAGCAGCGGCCTTAATTTCCGCATTACTTAATAAACCAACGCCTAAGCATGCTGTTTTTTTTGGTGAAATAGGGTTGGGCGGCGAAGTACGTCCTGTAACTCAAAGCGAGCTGCGACAAAAAGAGGCCGAGAAACTTGGGTTTACCACAGCTTTTGGTGCCTTTAAAAAAACAACCAACCCAGCCGTAAAATTGGAATCTTTAAAATTTGTTTATGCATTAAAAAACAATTTTTAAAACCCTCTTTTTATTCATCTAAACGTAAAATACTCTCTACAGCATCAGAACAAGGTAATGAAAGTAAATCGTTTGGAAGCTCTAAAAGGCCACATATTTGCGAAGTATTTACATCGTATGGCCTTAGGGCTAGCTTGTCTAAAAATAGCATAGATCTTTTATCAATTTCATCGTGAACTTCACTGATATATTCCAACTTTTGCACAAAGCATGAAAGTAAAGTAAGTTTTGTTCTTGGGGTAAACATTTGATAACATAATATTTTATGTGCAAACCTTATAACTTTATGAAATTGCGCAGACGAAAGTTTGAAGAAGGTTTTGTTAAAGTTAGTAACCTCTTCTAATGTAGTTTCTCCAAAAAAAATGGCACCTATAACACTATCCGGTGATAAACTTGCCCGAGTTGATAGTTGTTTAACTTGTTCTTTAATACGGGAATATTCATTTTTAGAAAAAATAGAACGCACGTAGATTTCACTTTTGGCATTAGGAACGAAAATACCTTCCAGAAGTTTTTTTTCTTCATCCGTAAAGTGTGGGCTTTCCAAAGGGTCATAATTCTTTATAAAAACGCAGTCTACAAGTGGTTTTTTTTGTGTACCTTCAACTCTTAAGGAAGCCCGCTTAGCTAACGGTTCCCCAGTAGTAAAATCTGAGGTAAGGTTTGGGTTAAATTCCGTTGCTTCAAGGGTAGGGGGTGTTCCTTGAATACAACCATCAGGTTGCTGTACCTGAAACTTCCCCTTACTTGGTCCATGATGTTCATCAGTCGCTTGCCAAGCGGGTAATTGCTCATCGTCACTATTTATTTGCTGTGCTTGCTGCTGTGATTCATCCCATTCATCTATTTCGCGCGGCTGCGCATCTGTCCATCCAGGTGGTGTTTGAGAACAAGTACTTTCACTAGCACTTCTTTTTGGAGAATGAGCATGAAGGATTTCTGCCGATTCACGCGGTGTCTGCTGACTCGGTGTCTGTTGAGGCAAGGTAGCTTTTAATTTTAAACTTACACTTGGGCAAACATGCCTTTTATGAAAAACTGAATCTGTTTGTGAAGGATCCTGAGATTGATCAGCTGCATTTATGCTACCTAAACATACAACCAAAAGTAGGGAAATTAATTTCATTTTTGTTTAAAAAAATAACTTTATTTGTTTTTAACAGAGCATAGGAGTTCCTGCAACATTATATATTTTTAAGCTTTTTTTAAGGAGCATAGTTGCTAAACAGCCAAACCAATCCGTATGTTATAGTTCAGTGAAAAGGTTGAGCTAATATAGCATTAATAAGTTCTTCATTAGAAAATTGATCTGTTTTAAGGTGCACTAAAGCTAAAAAGTTATTGGCAGTAAAACTTTCTTGTTTGGCCAAAATTGTACCAATGCACCTAATTCTTTCCGTATCTAATTGTTTAAGTGAATTGACAAGGCTTGGGAGTATGCATGAAAAGCTTTTGTGTTTTCTTTCTGGGAATTGTGCAGCAAAAACAGAACAGTAACGATGAATCAAACGAATATCAGCTAATTTAAGGTAGTAAATATAATGATCATCTAGTAATTTGCGATGGTCAAAATTGTAAAGAAACGTTTTTAAACATACATGTTGTGGTTTTAATTTGAATAGCTTTGCTATGTCCAATATATTGCCTACTACTTCCACTCTTTCTGCAACAGTGAACATACTTAATATGGACATACTAAAAGATTCTATAGTCGTACGGCCTTTTGGGTTTAGGGCATTAAGCTGATTACAAAGACTTATGTTATCTTGAGATAAGTGACCATTTTCAATTTCAAAATAAGCTACTTTAGATGCCAAAAAACCATTAATTTCAATAGGTTCGATTGAAAAGTCTTCCTCATCACTAGCAACAGAATTATGTCGGGATTCCAATCGTATTGCAGCTGCCCTAGCCAAAATTTGATGTGGGTTAAAAACATCGTTTGCTGAGTCAAAATTTTGATTTGTTGCAAACAAGCTTGAAAAAAACATGGTTGCAAGTACAAGGAATAAATAACGCATTTTTTAATTTTCCTTTCATAATTTTAATTATTATGCATGATATATGTTATGCGGCAAATAAAATTAAATAGCCTAGACTAATTGATTATCTCGCCGTAATATTCAGATATATAAAAATTATCAAAAATATTATGAAAAATTGTTTTTACATTATACCAGCAGCACTTCTGTTTACAGGTTGTGAAAGTAATACAATTAACTTAGAGCAAAATCCAAAACAAATTAAAGTTGAACAAAACAATAATATGGCTGCCGTTGAACAGGACAGCGAATATTCCAATTCCCATGATGTTGCTGTTTCTTATGGCAATCATGAATCCATTCAAGTAAGAGAAGTTTTTGAACGCTATGAGTTTTTAAAAGATAATTTTTTTATGCAAAGTAAGGGAATAAAAAACAATGTAAAATCCCTACAGGAATTCTCTGTTGAATACGAAAACGTTGTTCACGAATTCGCACAGTTTTTACTTTTAGACGAGTTGCTTAAAACAAAATACGATAAACATAAAAGCTTAAACGCCCAGCACCAAAGGGCAATGGACAAAATTTTAAGTTTACTTTATGCAAAGTTTCGCGCCCCGGTTTTGTTTGCAAAGCTTGAAGATATACTGTCACAAATTCAAGCGCAACATGGGGATATTTCACGATTCAGCACATATTCTTACACACAACTTTATATTAAAGCTTTAGAAATTATGCAGCTTAGTATGCTGCTGGAATCAATTAACAATAAAAATACTACCTTTTATAATTTTAACGGAGAAGTTTTAACACCTTCAAATTTACGTTTACATTATCCCTTAGAAACAAAAGACAAAAAGGCTAACACCCCACCAAAGCCTGATACGCGTGTCTTGAAAATATCATTTACAAACTACACAATTAATGACGTGATTCCAGAATACACAAGATCAGCGTCTGCAAATAAAAGAATTGATTTATTAACAAACTTTGGTGATAAACTTTTAAGCTTTGCCGTATACAAAATTGTTTTAAACGATGCTGATTCGCATTCATTTAAAAATAAACCTGAAATAAAGCAATTGTTTCAGGTTAATAAGGCTGTTTCTCAAAAAGCAATTTTACGTCAGCAAATAACGAAGGAACTTTCGTCATCTCATCCCGCGCTTATTGATAAGCTATCGAACATGGTTATGCATCAGATAAAAACGACACCAAGTGATATCACCAAGCATTTTGAAAACAATAAGAAAACCGCTATTAAAAATCAGGTTGTGCATTATTTATCAGACATGCGATTATTAGGTGGCCTTCATGCCATGGCAGGGGAAATGAAGATGAAATTATTTAGTCTTCATGGTGAAGAACTTCCTTTAAATTTAAAATTTCCAAAAGCCCAAAGTAATTTAGGTATTTTTGTCTATCATTATCTTAAAAATCAAACGGCTATAGATATTCAAAAATCTTTAAATAAATCTGAATAAAAAAATTAATTTTCAGGTGATTTTTTCAATAATTTCTGGTGATACCTTTATACGGGTTTGCCTACCCATGAATTCAATCAGTAATTCTACCCGCTGTTGATCCGTATACTTTTCAAATATGGCAGAATAATCTTGAAAAACGCCATTCGTAAGACGAACTTTTTCTCCATAAAAAAACTCCAGCGCTTTTAAGGGTACGAAACCATTAGGGTTTTCTTGTTCTTGCAAAGCCATTACGATGTCATCCGATATGCTTGCAGGCTTTGTTAACGAATGCATTAAAAGCTGCTGTACACCCCGTGTTCCACTTAAGGGGCGCCATCCTGAACCTATGCTTTCTTGCACAAAAAGGTAACGCGGAAAAAGTGGACGGGTCACTTCTTGCTGCTTTCGGGCATGGCGTATTTTTTTTAAAAACTTTGGACAATAAACTTTCCAACCTTGCTGTTGCAATTGTTGCAAGGCATATTCTTCCTTGTTTATTTGAGTATAAACCACATACCACATAAACTTAGCCAGCTTTTAGCAAATTTTCAAAGCTTTCATAACTAGGGACCTGCGCTAGATTTCCAAGGGTTGTTAGTGTAGGCTTTTCCATTAGGGTTTTTGTGCAAATACTGTGCAGGCGTTGCAAATTAACCTGCTCAATTTTTGATAAAATATCTTCCATAGAAATAGGCTTTTTATAAAATGCCATTTGTCTTGCCAAACGCTCTGCCCTGTTTGCCGTACTTTCAAGACCCATTAACAAACCTGCTTGCATTTGGTTTTTAACCCGCTGTAATTCCTCTGGTGTTATACTGTTGCAAGCTTTTTTAAATTCATCGGCCACAACGGGGATAAGTTCTCCTACTTTTTCTGGGCTCGTTCCCGCATAAACACTTAACAAACCACCGTCTGAAAAACTGTATTGATCTGCTGAAATTGTATAAACTAAGCCGCGCTTTTCACGAATTTCTTGGAACAAGCGTGATGACATGCCGCCGCCCATAATACTGGCTAAAACCAAATAATCATAATAATAATCATCAAAAAAACCAACCGTTGGAAAACCCATAACAACATGAATTTGTTCAAGATCTTTTTGTTTACGATAATCCCCACCTTGATATGAAGCGGTTAATGGCGTTTGATTGCCTTTATCTGTAACTTTTGTAAAGTACTTTTCTGCTAGTTTGCATAGTTCATCATGATCAACATTGCCAGAGGCACAAAGAACCATATTATGTACCCCATAGTGACGTTCCAAATAGGATTTTACTTGCTCTGCCTTAAGGTTTTCAATAATTTTCTTACTGCCTAAAATAGGCCAACCCATAGGATGATCCCCATATGCGGTTTCTTGAAAATAATCAAAAACCACATCGTCTGGTGTGTCGTTTGATCTGCCAATTTCTTGAATCACAACCCCTTGTTCCCGCGAAAATTCAGCTTCATCAAAAGAAGAATTTTGTAAAATGTCACTAATAATATCTACACCTAAGGCAACATCTTTTTTCAACAATCGAACGTAATAAGCTGTCATTTCACGTGATGTATAGGCATTCATATAGCCACCCACATCTTCTATGACTTTCGAAATATCTAAAGCACTGCGGTTTGTGGTACCCTTAAAGGCCATGTGCTCTAACATATGTGCAATACCGTTCTCAGCTTTTGTTTCATGGCGAGCACCAATATTAAGCCAAACACCTAGGGCAACGGTTTCCACATGTTCGAAACTATCGGAAGCTACAGTTAAGCCATTTGGTAGAGTTGTTGTTTGAATCATTTATTTTCATATTATTTAATAATGTTTAAACCCTAGCAAAACTATTAACCCCATGCAAAGAAACACAAGCCCTGCTATGCAACTTAACGCAAATTAATTGTGGTGGTTGGAATTTTTTAACCTAGCAAAACCAAAATGTAAGCGCTTTAATATTTTAAAATGGTATTCACCGTTAATCTACCCTAATTTTGTTTGTGGAGGATGAAAAATCTAACAGTAGAGGAAGGCTGAACAGACAACTTAATAGACTATAATAAGTGTATCTAGCCTCTGCTGCCATGGAAAAAATTAATAGGCTAAATGCGATAATTAAGCCACTTAAATTCATATAAAAAATGTTCCATTGATTTTGTGCTAGCGGTGTTTTTTTTAAAATTTTTCTTAAGTAAAAAAGGGCGATTAAAACTTGAATTATAAAATACAGTTTGTAGCTGGTAAATAAATTGAGTAATCGAACTAAATGGTATTTTTCAAGAACACTGTAAAACCATATATAATCATAGGGCATAGGGTTGCTGATATCTTTTGGGTTACGATAAAGGGTAAGTTCTAGTTGGTGAGCAAACAACCGCCAGCGATGGCTAAGGTATGCAACTGGATGCTCTATAATCGCCTTACGCCAGCTTTGCATCAATAGATTGCTGTGGCTTGTATTTTTTTGCAAAGGTGAATCATTGCTAAATGCAAGTTCATCTACACGTTTGGGATTAAAGTTTTTCTGAAGTCGTTCTATAGAATAGTTGGCCTTTTTAAAGGGTGCTGGAATTATGTCCTGCTGAACTAATAAACTCATGGCTGCAAGGTCATATAGCTTTACATATTGCCATGCTTGTGATGGTTTTGAGGTCATCTGGTTGAATTTTTCCACGGAAAAAAGTAGGGCTACACTAAAAAAAACACCTACTAATAGCCTGACTAACAGGTACCTTTTTATATGAATGTGTGACCACCATAGTATAATAACAGGTGCTATAAACATAGCTTGGTACTTAACGGCGGTTCCATAAAACAGTATTGATAAAGCGAAAATATTGAGCAATGTTTTTTGCACATTTGACAAAACATTTTGGTTGAAACTTAGAAAAAACAAGTATCCGCAAACATAAAGGTAACTGTTAGCAAAATTTATATCTTTTAAAATAAAAGCCTGGTATCCCAATGCCATAGGGCTTAGCGCTAAAATTACAACAAATAACTTTTGCCAGTTTTTTTTAAAACTATGGCAAAACCAAAATACTGCAGCAGCATAAAGCATAAGTTGCCACAAAAGCATGACACTATAATGATGGTAAATTTTATAAAGTAATCGCCATAGCCAAGCCATAATAGGTGGGTGATGATCACAAAAAATGCCACCATTCAAGGATTGCTGCAGCTGATTTATGCTATCTGAACGCAAAATGCCAGGCCAAAATATTACTGCTAAAGCAAAAAAGAGCAACCAAGGTAAGAAGAACCAAAGTGTTTTGTGTGTTTTCAACAAGATAAACAAAGTATTCAAGGGTTTTATTAAAATGTATTTTAGTATAACCGAAGCACTAGGGTTTGAGTACGGCGTTGTCTGTATTTTATATAATCATCAACTTGTGGGTACAGAGTTTACTAATCTCTTAATAGTTATGAGCTCATGATACTGATTCACTCTTATCTTTTGTTGTAGGCACATCAATTGTTTTAGGCACACATTTTCCATTTTTCCATTCGCATTGTGATATTCTCTGTTTGACTAAAGCAAGATCACATACCTTACTAGATGTTGCTCTTCCACAATCCGAATCTTTGCCCCAACAAGTGTTTCCAGCAATTAAGAAAAGGCCAAGGGTGGTTGTTTTAAGTATTTTTACTAACATAAACTTTGTCTCTTTATAGTTTTTCTATGTAGTCTGGAAATAAGTTTTTTTCATTATAAAAGGTTAAAGCCACAAAGAATAAATAATTGATTTTGCAAAAAAGAATGTTTTTGAGAGCTTGGTAAAATTAGCACTATCTGCCTAAAATATATGAGCTTAAATACCTTCATGATTCATGTTTTTTTAAACTTCAAGGTTAGATTGGTAATCAACAAGGAATGGGATAATAAGCACCTTTGCTGGGGAATTTTCCTATTAGGTACCTTTTTAGGGTTTATAGCTGATGATGATATTATCTAAGACACATCTTTTGGCTTTGGGCAAAAATTCGATGATTCTATCTTAACTTTTGTATTCCTATGGGCAAATAAAGAATTTGTTAACCTTTTTTCTATAAATTTAAAAAAAACTGTAGAATTTGGATTTTCTTTCATGCGTTATCTTTTTTTGTTTGCTTTAATGAATGCACTTCATATTCATGCATTTGGTTTGGGTTTGAAAAGTTTCAACAGCATGTACCACTATGAATGCAGCGGTAAAAATGTTGATTCTGTTTTAAGCACTATAGAAGAATACGATAATTTGATGCATGGTAAGCAAAATTCTAGGCTTATGGATCAAAGAACATACAATAAACTTAGAAGTATGCAAGCCGCAAACGATAAAATATCAAATTGTGTAGGTTCAAAAGGCGCACATAGTGCAAACGAAAGAACAATATCTGCCTACAAGCTATCCAAGGATCACCCCAATTTCACACAATCATTTTATAACGCCTGTGATAGTAATGAGCTGTTTTTAAAAACTTTTAGAGCAGATTGCGAAATCGCGTCACAGGCGATGAAATTTGTTTTGAAAGCTCAGCGTCGGCCTGACGATAACATCCATTCCTTTACTAGTAAGCCCGCTAAAGTAGTAGCAAAAGAAGATAATAATAAACCAGAAAACTCAGCAGCACCTCAACGTGCAAAACCACCAATGCCTAATGCACCAGAAATGCCTAATACACCGCCAATGTATAACGGCCAGGGTAACTTCTATCCTCAATACGAGCAGCAACAGCCGCCAATGTATGCCAATGAACCTTATCCAAATCAAGCTCCACCTATGTACTACTCGAATACACCACCTATGTACTACCAACAGCAAGTCAATCCTGGTCAACAACAGTTTGAGCAACCAATGTCTATGCCAGAACCAGTCCCGCCATACGATGCGCAATCTGAATACAATTCAAATGCGCAAAAACCTATGGTTCAGTACTACCCTATGCCTATGCAGCAACCGATGATGAGTTATTATGGGCAGCCTATGATGATGCCACAGCAAGGTCAAGAATCATTGGAAATGCAGCAGCCAATGCAATCTAAAAACATGCAACAGATGATGCAGCAACCTATGATGGGGTACTATGGTCAACCCATGTACTATCCACAACAACCTATGGGATATGGTCAGCCAATGATGTTTAATAATCAAGCAACAAATGGTTCAAACGATGATTATATGGGTTATGTGCCTGCACAGTAATGGTATCAATTGAACCTAAACTTTATTCAACCCTAGAACCTTTGCTGTGAATGGACTTAACCACTATGGATTGTCTTAAAAAAATAAATTCTAAGGCCTTCCATAGGTCTTAAGCCAGGTAACTCGTTCAATTCAGTATCACTAGATTTCAGCAGAGAAATCCGTTATTTTAGGCTAGAATTTAAAAATATAAAACCTATGCAACCGCAACGGTTAAGCGATATTCGTAGTACTTTTCTTAACTATTTTCAAAAACATAATCACTCCATTGTGCCATCCGCGCCATTAGTCCCAGATGATCCCTCATTAATGTTTGTAAATGCGGGAATGGTACCTTTTAAAGATATTTTTACGGGTAAAGCAACACCTGATTATACTAAGGCCACGTCAGCACAGAAATGTCTAAGGGCCGGTGGCAAGCATAATGATCTGGATAATGTGGGTTATACCTCTCGGCACCATACTTTTTTTGAAATGTTAGGTAACTTTTCTTTTGGCGACTATTTTAAGGAAGAAGCCATTGTTTTTGCATGGGATATAATAACAAAGGTGTTTGAAATTTCAAAAGATAAACTATTAATTACTGTGCATTCAAGTGACCAAGAAGCTCGTGATATTTGGCGCAAGGTAACAGGTTTTGGAAATTCAAAGATTATTACCATAGATGGGCTTGATAATTTTTGGAGTATGGGTGATGTAGGGCCGTGTGGACCATGCACAGAAATCTTTTATGATCACGGACCCAATGTGGTCGGAGGACCTCCAGGATCAAGCCAGGAGGATGGCGATAGGTATATAGAGATATGGAATCTTGTTTTTATGCAATACGATAGCCTAGCAAGTGGAGAAAAAATTCTGTTGCCTAAACCATGTGTCGATACGGGTATGGGCTTAGAACGTATGGCTGCAGTTTTACAAGGTGTTCAAAGCAATTTTCAAATTGATCTTTTTCAACAGCTTATTAAAGGATCTATAGATATTGCTGGTAACCCAGATCATCTGCAATCACACCAAGTGATAGCTGATCATTTAAGGGCTACAGCCTTTTTAATAGCAGATGGCGTTATGCCAAGTAATGAGGGGCGGGGTTATGTTTTACGACGTATCATGCGCAGAGCGATGCGCCACAATTACCTTATGGGACAAAAAAAACCATCCATATACCGCCTCTTACCGATATTAAATGATCTTATGGGTAACGCTTACCCTGAGCTTAATCGTGCAAACTTACTCATTAGTGAAACCTTACGTAATGAAGAGGATAAATTTCTTGAAACCTTAGGGCGAGGTATGGCTGTTCTTGATGATGAAATTCAAAAAGTAAATAGTAAATGCTTAAGTGGTGAAGTCGCCTTTAAATTATACGACACCTATGGTTTTCCCTTAGATCTTACGGAAGATGTTTTGCGCCAACACAAAATAAAAGTAGATCACGAAGGCTTTGATCGTGCTATGCAACACCAAAAACAACTTGCAAAGGCAAGTTGGTCTGGCTCTGGCGATGTTCAAGACAGTAAAGAATGGTTTACTTTAGCTTCAGATTTAAAACCAACAGATTTTTGTGGATACGAAGAACTAGAGTTAAAAACAAAGATTTTAGGGATAATTAGTGAAAATCATATTGTAGGCAGTATCAGTAATGGTGATGCTTGGATTGTGTTAGAAAAAACGCCATTCTATGCGGAAGCTGGCGGCCAAGTTAGCGATAAGGGTGAGCTTACAATAAATGGCAGCAAATACGCTGTGCTTGACTGCCAACGTTTTGCAAACAGCTTAGTAGCCCACAAAATTGTAGTAGGTGCAAATGAAATCAAGCTGAACGATTGTGTTGTAGCGACAGTAAATAAGGAGCTTAGGGCAAAAATTGCAGCTAACCACTCGGCAACCCACCTTTTGCATGGTGCATTACGCAGGGTTTTAGGCGACCATGTTGT
This sequence comes from uncultured Verrucomicrobiales bacterium, assembly GCA_964351815.1. Taxonomy (GTDB): domain Bacteria; phylum Pseudomonadota; class Alphaproteobacteria; order Paracaedibacterales; family CAITNM01; genus CAYGPH01. The sequence goes on from CAYGPH010000005.1 coordinate 32,293, forward strand.
GCAAAAAGGTTCGTTGGTTGATGCAAACAAACTACGTTTTGACTTTACCCACAGTAAAGCTTTAAAGCCGGAAGAAATAAAAGCTGTGATTGATATCGTTAATCAAGAAATATTAAGTGATCACAAAGTAAATACAGAAATATCAACCCCAGAAAAAGCAATGCAAGCAGGTGTTTTAGGCCTATTTGGTGAAAAATATGGTGACCAAGTTCGTGTCCTTAGCATAGGTTATTCGCAAGAACTTTGCGGTGGCACCCATGTGAAAAATACTGGAAATATTGGGTTGTTTTATATTACCCAAGAATCAGGCGTGTCTGCTGGTGTGCGAAGAATAGAAGCTATAACAAATACAGCAATACTGAATTATTTTACAAAATCCTCAGAAAATCTTAATCATGAACTTGAAGTGCAAAAAAAACAATTAAAACAGGCCTTAAAAGACCTTGATGCCGTTAAAAAAGAAATAGCTATGCACAAAGTAGCAGAGCCCCAAGCAAATGGTAATGAAAGTAACTTAACTACTTTGGGTGCTTACCCTGCAATTATTCGGCATTTAATAGACGTAAAACCCCAAGAACTTCGCAATATTGCCGAGCAGTTAAAAAAATCCCTATCAAGCGGTATTGTTTTGGTTACAACGGTTTTTGAAAATAAGGTAGGTATAGTGGTTGCTATAACAAAAGACTTAAGCCAAAAACTTGATGCTGTGAAATTAGTAAAAACCGCTGCCATTAGTGTTGGTGGTCAAGGTGGTGGTGGTCGTGCCGACATGGCACAGGCTGGTGGTAACCAACCAGAAAGCGTTTCAAGTATAGTGCAAGTTTTAAATAATATGCTTTGCTGAGTTTTACCAGGTTTAGGTTTTCGTCCCACTAAAAACTGGTTTTACAGGAAGTAAAATCGAGGACAATCATGGTTTAGAAAATGCCATTGACATCTTATTGTGATATTGTAAAACACTGCATTCACCAAAAATTATTGGAGGTGGTTCCAGCTCTTGCTATAATTTCCCGTGTCAAAATGGGGTTTAATAAGTTCCTACTGACTATCTGTTAAATTGCTTATAAAAGTCATTTTTTCTTCTTTCACAAGCTTTCTAACGAGTTTAACAAAAACTGCAAGAGGGTTTCTTACAATTCTTTCATAGCACTTGGCCTTTCTTAAAAATTTTTACGAAAAATGCTGATGATAATCTTAAAACCTTCGCCTTAAATGCTAAACCCTTAGTTATGCAGGGTCTTTTATTTGATTAGGTATAATTGAAACTATTTATTACTATCGCTGCCAAAAAACACAACCTTTGTGAACAGTGCATAGGTAAAATTTACCTTACTCCAAAACAAAATATGGTAAAGTGATCAAAATTTTAGTTTAATAACCAATAACAAAATTTTCTTAACTTTAGTAATGATAAAAAAAATATTTTTAAGCGTCTTCACCCTGTTGGTATTCTTAGTGGTATCATTATTCTTTATTGATTTAAAAAGATATGCACAACCCTATTTACATAAGGCCGAAATTCAACTTGATAAAAATATTAAGGTAGGTAGCATTAATTTTTATGTGGTGCCAACGCCGCGCCTTATGGTTAATAACATAGAAATTAATGACAAAGATGGCACGCCATTTTTCGTTGTTGATAATATTTCCCTTGTATTAAATTTTTTCGAATCGATAACAGGTAACCCTTGTTTGCAAACCGCTAAAATAAATAGTCCAAATATTTACCTAAAAAATTACAAAAATAATAATAATTGGACCATGCCTGAAAACAATGATGAATTTTCAAAGCTAGAAGGCGAAAGCACAAAAAGTGAAAAAACTCCGTTGGATAGCTTTTTTCAATATGTGCCGCTTTTAAATATAGAAAATGCCCACATAAGTTATACTGATTATTCTAATCCTAAGGGCCAAGAGCCCATGAAAATTGACAATCTATATATTAAATTGGTGGCTCCAACCTTAAAAAAACAAGCAGTTTTAGAAATTAAAGCCACAGCGTTTGAAAATAGCTTTACGTTTTTAAATCAATTTGATGTTCAAAAAAATTTGGTTTCATTTAAAGGTCAGCTGAATGTAGAGAATGCAAAATTTAAAGTTTCTTGTGATGCAGCTACAAGTTTTGAAATGTCTACCCAAGGAATAGAAAGTGTATTGTCATTAAATTCTATAAGTTCCACAGAGGTAATTGAACTCCCAAATAAAAAAATTAATCTTAATGATTTGCAGCAAGTATCAGCTGCTGTAATTGGCGACATGAAAAATGGTTTTTTCTTAAAAGATTTAAAAATAATTCACCCCCTGTTCAGTATTTCAGGAAATGGTTCAATCATAGATAAGGATCTTTCTGTTTTGATGAATTTAAGCGCATCTCTTACGGATGTTGATTTTAAAATAGACAGCCAAGATTTAGATAAGATTAAAATTGCCATAATAGGAAAAAATACCCAAGGTTTACAAAAATGGTTTGTGGAAGAGGCCCTATGTAAAGACACCATAAACTTTAGCGGCCACACAAAGCTAAGTAACCCTAATATATTTTATATTGATACAGTTAATGTTGGAAAAGCAAAGTTTGTAGGAAAAATTTCCATGAACAATGGGGTGAATGAAGTTGAATTGCAAACGCCAGAAATAAGATATTGGTTAATGCTGCTAGATATGGAACAAGATATTGTTAAAGATAAAGCTCAAATAAATCTAACCGTTAATCCGGATGAAAAAATACACATTATTACAACGAATAAATTTTTAAGTTTTATTGCAAATGCTGAGAAAAAATCAGACCAATGGGTAATAAAATTGGCACTTCAGAAGCTAGTTTTGGGTGATAATCATTTCAGTGGCAAAGTGGACGTAAGCTATGGCCCAGAAAAAATTTCATCTAATGTGCAGTCTTTAAATGTAAAAACACCCTTTGTGCCGAATATAAATTTAAATGGCAACGTTGAGGTGAATCTTAAGGGTAAAATACCCTATATTACGGGTAATATTCATGCAGCAAAAATATCTATAGCTGAAATCACACCGAGCAAGGTAGAAAGAAATTACCCTATTCAACAAAACATAAATTCACCGTCTCAGCGTTGGAGTAGGGATCCACTAGAACTCCCATTGGATAAGTTTGATATGAATTTTGATTTAAACCTACCAGCTCTTGCTGCAGCAGGTTTAGTTTTCAAAAATTTAAAAAGTAAAATCACATTGAAAAATGGGGCTTTGAATATGCCCTTTTCTGCCGATTTGTTTGATGGAAAAATTAATGCAGGTTTATATTTAACAAGTAAAAACCTGTTAAATTTTGAAGGTAACATTAGCAACGTTAATATTCAAAAACACGATATTTTGAAAAAATATTTCTCCTCTGGCTTATTAAATAGCAACGTGGCTTTTTCTTCATACGGTAAATCCGAATATGAAATTATTAAAAATTTAAAGGGATCTGCAAAAGCTGAAGTTGTAAACGGCGTAATGATGGGCTTTTCATTGCCATTAATTGTGAATATGATTCAAAATCCTAAAACAATTGTTGACGGCAGTGCAATTGGCCAAGCGTTTGGTCAATCTGCAAGTTCAAGGTTTGAAAAACTGCAAAGTGTTTTCCAATTAAACAATGGTCAGATGCAAACAAGCAATACGATTTTACAAATGGAAAACGCCCAGGTAAGCATTACTGGAGTTGCAGATATCCTTGGCTGGAAATCAGATTTTAATGCCCAGGTAAAAGTTTCACCACTTACAGATAAATTACCCCCGGTAATTTTTCAAATCTATGGTCCTTTAGATGATCCAAAATATCGTTTTGATAAAAATTTCTTTAAAAGCTTTCTCGAAAAGAAAACACAAAATGTGATAAAAAAATCTTTAAGCAAAGCTATAGGTGATATTGTTGGCGATCAGCAAGACGGGTCGGGAAAAATAAATCCAAAATCTATTTTAAAAGGTATTTTTGGGTAGTTGTGAACCTTTTTTTAATCTGATACAAAAACAATTTTAGTTCTGATAGTAAAAGTAGCAAATTTCATTTTCACCATAAATTTCTTGAATAATTTTTTGCCAGCTTTCTAAAAAAAACACCGGTTCTGTTGCTAAATCCAATGATAATTGATAACTGTTTACCACAAAGTCTTTCCCTGCATATGAAAGCAGGCCATCTTTTGTGCTTTCACGATAACAAATTTGCAGGTCTTTTTGCTTTAACTGACTTCGTTGTGATAGGCAAGTTACGTTCCCAGAAAACTTTAAAGATAAAAAAGTAGGATATATAGTTAATACAGTATGGTGAGAACGAATAATATCAAGGTGTTTTTCCCTTCTCAAAATTGCTTCTGCGTTAGTACTTTCTTTTGGAAAAAAATTATTTGCAACCCTTACTTTAAACTTTTCATAATTAATCACCCCAAGCTTATCAGCATAGCATTTATGAATTGCTTTATAGTTATTTGCGACAAAATGGTCATAACTTCTGCCTGTTTCGTACACAAAAGTTTCTCCATCAATGTTACGTACAGCGTAACTGGCATGGATTATGAAGGTTTTTTGAAAAAAAACGAATAAAAAGATTCTTAAGGTAAAAAAAAACGTTTTACGAATCAACACGAAAGTAAGCAAGCTTATTATTTAGTGATGTATAAATCATACTGTTTTCCATGTTAATGTAAAGACTATAGCCTTTTCCAGAGAATATTTTTTCTGTTTCTTCGGATTTAAAAGCATAACCATCAAAATTGCTAACTTTTACTTGTTTTTTAGCAGAACAATATTCAAGATTAATGTGGGTATCAGTGTTTTCACCTAAAAACTTTGCCCACGATCCTTTTTTGACCATAGTGTCTTTTTTTTTGTAAGGTTTGTTTTGGTGATCAATAATATTTAAAACGTATTCTTGTAAAGCACCTTCAAATATAAATGGTGCATATCGCATTAAAACCTTTAGGTCGTTTATTCCATGAATATGATAGCTAGCACGCAAATTTGCCAAGTTATATTCCTTTGTAAAGTTGGCGTGGTCTTCCTATTTTTTGTTCAGGATCTGTTATCATTTCATTCCATTGGGCAATCCAGCCCGATGCCCTAGCAATAGCAAAAAGTACTGTGAACATATTTACTGGAATACCAAGGGCTTTAAGTATAATACCAGAATAGAAGTCTACGTTAGGATACAATTTTTTTTCAATAAAATATGGATCATTCAGTGCAAATTTTTCAAGTTCCATGGCAAGATCTAACAAAGGGTCTTTATTACCCATAGTTTCAAACAATTCATGGGCTGTTAGCATAAGAATTTTTGCACGTGGGTCATAATTTTTATAAACCCTATGTCCAAATCCCATAAGCCTGAAGGGATCATTTTTATCCTTTGCTTTTTTTATATACGTTGGAATATTTTCCTTAGAACCTATTTCACTTAACATACTTAAAACGGCTTCATTAGCACCCCCATGGGCAGGCCCCCAAAGGGCAGCAATACCAGAAGCTATGCATGCAAAAGGGTTTGCTTGGCTCGATCCAGCAAGGCGTACGGTTGATGTGGATGCATTTTGTTCATGGTCAGCGTGTAATATAAAAATACGATCAATAGCCTTAGCTTGAATATTTGATACTTTATAATCTTCTGTTGGTCTAGAAAACATCATATACAGAAAATTTTCTGAGTAGGATAGGGAATTTTTAGGATAAGGCAAGGGCATACCTATAGAATAATTATAGGCCATAGCCGCTAAGGTAGGTAGCTTTGCTATAACACGGTAAGATGCAAGTTGGCGCTGCTTTGGGTCATTTATATCTAAGCTATCATGGTAAAAAGCAGATAATGCACCGACAACAGCAACCATAATTGCCATTGGGTGTGCATCGCACCGGAAACCACGAAAAAAAGTATGCATTTGCTGGTGAACCATGGTGTGGTTTGTTATGGCTTCCTTGAATTCTTTTAGTGATTTTTTATTAGGAATATGGCCATTCAGCAGTAAATATGAAATATCTAGAAAATCATGTTCTTCAACCAAATTTTCTATCGGGATACCCCTATATTCTAATTGGCCTTTGTCGCCATCAATATAGGTGATGGTTGATTTGCACGAAGCAGTAGAGGTAAAACCAGGGTCATATAGGAAATGGCCTGTTTGCTGATAAACAGAACGAATATCTACAGCATTGGGCCCTTTCGTCGCCTCCAAAATAGGTAATTCAATAGTTTTATCGCCAATTGTTAGGGTTGCAGTTTTAGACATAAAAAAATATTGTTAGTCAATATTCTATTGTTGATCATTATTAAGGTGTTTTGCAATAAAATAATAAAATTTAAGTTAAATTGTACTTTAAGAACATGAAAATCTTTATATTTACAATTAGTTATGCTGGCCACTTGATATTCATGATGAAACATTAGAAAATAAAATTATACAGCAGTTTTTTAGGCACTATTATTTCCGTTTTTCATGTTAATAACAAAAACTACCGTTTCATAGATATTTTAAAGTTTTCAGGTGTTAAGGAACTTCCTGTAAGTCAGAAAATTTTGCTAGAAAATGCCTTACGACGTTTTTCAAATCAAAATCAAGAAGCTGAAGCATTTGTTAAAGCGTTTATTACTGCTGCAAAGCACAATGCTGCAAAAATAGATGTGGGCTTTGCACCTGCAAGGGTGCTTATGCAAGATTTTACAGGTGTTCCAGCTATTGTTGATTTGGCTGCTATGCGTGATGCAATGGCAAAGCTTGGTGGTAACGTCAATAAAGTTAACCCTTTAATCGATGTAGATTTGGTAATTGATCATTCTGTAACGGTAGATTTTTTTGGCCAAAACAGTGCTTTAAACCAAAATGTTGCATTCGAATACAAGCGCAATCATGAACGCTATGCTTTTTTAAAATGGGGCCAAGAAAATTTCAAAAATTTCCGCGTTGTCCCCCCTGGAACAGGTATTTGTCACCAAGTGAACATTGAATACCTTACAAAAGTTGTACAAGTAAAAACACTAGAAGATGGAACCCTTTTGGCCTATCCGGACACGGTTGTTGGTACAGATAGCCATACAACTATGGTTAACAGCCTTGGTGTTCTTGGCTGGGGTGTTGGTGGAATTGAAGCTGAAGCGGCTATGTTAGGGCAAACCATTTCCTTACTGGTGCCAGATGTGGTTGGTATGAGGCTCACTGGTTGTTTGCAAGAAGGTGTAACGGCTACAGATTTGGTGCTAACAATAACCCAAATCCTAAGGAAAAAAGGAGTTGTTGGTAAGTTTGTAGAATTTTTTGGTGATGGTTTGGATACATTATCCCTAGCTGATCGGGCAACGATTAGTAACATGGCACCGGAATATGGTGCGACATGCGGGTTTTTTCCCGTTGATAAACAAACCCTAGATTATTTAACTTTAACCAATCGTTCCGCAGAACATGTGGCCCTTGTGGAGGCCTATGCAAAAAAAGTTGGCCTGTGGCGCAATAATGATTGTGCCTATGAAGACTCGGTTACTCTTGATCTGAATACAATTCAACCAAGTTTAGCTGGCCCAAAGCGACCACAAGATAAGGTTACTTTAAAAGAACTTGCAGAAGTATCCTTAAGGGAACAAGCGCCACTCGTAAACGCCATTCCTGTTACAAATAATGATAATTCGTTTGAATTGAATCACCATAGTGTTGTGATCGCCGCAATTACAAGTTGTACAAATACCTCTAATCCCGATGTGATGGTGGCTGCTGGCCTTGTTGCCAAAAAGGCAAATAATCTTGGTGTTAAGGTAAAACCATGGGTAAAAACAAGCCTTGCACCTGGGTCACAAGTGGTAACCGATTATTTAAAAAAAGCTAATCTATTAAAGGAACTTGACCAACTTGGTTTTAATACGGTTGGTTACGGCTGTACCACTTGCATTGGTAATTCTGGTCCGTTAGATAAACCAATTGCAAGTGCTATTGATGAACATGATTTAAATGTTAGCAGTGTACTTTCTGGAAACCGTAATTTTGAAGGAAGAGTTCATCCCCAGGTTAAATCTAATTATTTAGCGTCTCCCCCACTCGTGGTAGTTTATGCATTAGCTGGCACAACAAACATAGATCTTACCAAAGACCCTGTGTGTTCAACAGATGATGGCAGAGCAATATATTTAAAAGATCTTTGGCCAACGAATCAAGAAATTCAGTCTACGGTAAGTAAAACAGTTTCTAAGGATATGTTTGCTGAACGTTATGCTAAAGTGTTCGATGGTGATTCTGATTGGCAGTCAATTAAGCCTGAAAAAAGCCCTACCTATAATTGGCCAGAAAGTACGTATATACATAATCCACCATACTTTGAGTTGCCAAAACAAAGCTTAGAGGCAATTCAAGATGCCAGAATATTAGGAATTTTCGGTGATTCAGTAACGACTGATCACATATCACCTGCAGGTGCTATAAAACCAAATTCCGTAGCTGGCGAATATTTACAGCAAGAAAAAGTAGCCGTTGAAAACTTTAATTCCTATGGCGCTCGCCGAGGCAATGACTTGGTGATGACGCGAGGCACATTCGCAAATATTCGTATTAAGAACCTTATGCTAAATGGTGTGGTTGGTGGTTTCACCAAACTTTATTTAAATAATCCTAAGGGTAATGAAACAACTATTTTTGCAGCTGCCGAAGCTTACAAAAAAGCAAATGTGCCCCTTGTTATTTTTGCTGGTAAGGAATATGGAACAGGATCATCGCGTGATTGGGCAGCAAAAGGAACGTTGTTACTTGGAGTACGTGCCGTAATTGTTGAAAGTTTTGAGCGCATTCACCGTTCAAACCTTGTGGGTATGGGCGTGTTACCATTAGAAGTTCTAAACACAACGATTTCCGAACTTGGCCTTAAAGGTGATGAAAAAATAACTATTGAAGGTATAAATTCACAATTACAGCCTAAGCAAATAGTGCAGGTTCATATTCAAAACGAGGACATGCAGAAAACCTTTGAGGCTGTGTTAAGAATTGATACCGAAGAAGAGCTAGACTACGTAAAAGCTGGGGGAATACTCCCCTTCGTGCTCAACCAGTTGGCAGCATAAGAATATGCAAAATTATTTAGCAGCTATTATTCAAGGGATTGGTGAATTTTTACCCATAAGTTCTAGTGGTCATCTTTTATTTTTTGAAAAGTTTTTTGATTTTCCGGCAACACCCCTGCCATATAAGGTTGCTTTACACTTTGGTTCTTTAATAGCCCTTATACTTTTTTATCTAAGTGACATATATGAAATGTTTATGGGTGCCGTTGAACGCAACTTTATAGGTAAATATAATCGAAAAAATAATAGTTGGACCACAAAAGCTTGGACCATACTTTTAGCAAGCACACCCATTGTTATTGTGGGATACTTTATCACCCATTACAACGCACGCCCCCAGGAAACGTTATTGCTGTTTGCCATAACAAGTATAGTTTTTGGAATGTTATTGTTCGTGTGTGATTATTATACTCACCAACAAAAATCTTTAAGAATCAGCCACGGAATATTTGTTGGCTTGTTGCAATGCTTGGCAATCGTTCCTGGTGTCAGCCGTTTAGGTATATGTTTAACCGCATCACGCATGTTAGGTCTAAATAGAAAAGAAGCGGTGTGGCTTAGTATGGTCATGGCTATACCAAGTTTATTGGGGGCGTGCGTGCTTATGTTGGTAAAGGATTCAGCTACGATAGCCGTTTTGCAAGAGGTAGCAACCATAAAGGCAATAGCCTTAACTACAGTTGTTGGTTTAATTACAATCAAACTTGCCGTGCACCTTATAGAAAAATATGGCAGTTGGTACTTTGGTATTTATAGGGCGATATTGGGAATTTCTATTCTGCTTTATCTATACGGTTAGGCCTGTTAAGTAATAGTTTTTTTCATTGTAAAAAAAACAGCTTGTAATTCACACGAAAAGTTCTTATATGTTTCACTATAATTTTTTTTTTCAGATTACTATGAATATTTATAAACTCACCAAGGTTTTACTTCAATTTACAAGCATTGTTTATGTGCATAATGTTTATGGTGCGGATGCAGATGCTGATTTTATGGAAAAAGGCACACGTGCTATGCCTAGTCTTACTGGCCAGGATAACAGAGATTTGAGTAGGCTAGCTGATGATGGCCAGCCAGATCCTAAAGCAGCAAAGCGTATTAAGAAAGTAGCTGTAGCCGGTGATACTGAAGCAATGTATAATCTTGCAGATCTAATAGCAAGTGGTCAAGTGGATGCCTTGAAAAATGGTCAGCCCAATTATGCAAAGGCAGCACA